>DAOTGZ010000001.1:0-42922 GCA_035447445.1 Spirochaetota bacterium
ACACTAAAGAGCATCTCGCCGTAAGTTGGCAAAGGCCAGTACTCGGAATCAACAAGGAGTTCCAGACGATCAAAATCTAAACGAAGATCATTCATTGCCGTTACAACATTATCCCTGAAGGCTGCGGCCTGTTTTGGCACATCATCAATAGCGAGAGTTTGTTCTATTGCCTTATCAAGAACAGCTATTTTTTTCTTTGCCGATGAGGCAAGATCCGACACTTCAATTATTAAGGATTCCTGAGCTTCAAGCGTAGCAGCAATACCGGTAGCTTTTACAGCGTTAATTGAATGTGCCAAATCTGTAATAAATCTAAACGTCGACGGTAAAAGATCCCTTTTTGCAAGCTCTAACGCAGTCATAGCCTCTATTTTAATCGTGTTAACATAGTGTTCCAATAATATCTCATAACGGGCATGGCACTCCCTCTCGGATAACACCCCCATGTCGCTAAACATTTTTACATTTTTTGGGGCAATCAAAGCCAGTTTTGCATCCACAAGATTTCTGTGGTGAGGAAGCCCTCTTTTCTCGGCCTCTTTAACCCAGTCTTCCGAGTATCCATTACCATTAAAAATTATACGTCTATGTTCCTTCATATATTCAACAATGATTTTTTGAACTTCGGCCTTAACATCAGAAGCACTCTCAAGCCTATCGGCAACTTCGCTAAAGACTTCGGCAATTGCAGCGTTAATAACAAAATTTGGTCCCGCAATCGACTGTGAAGACCCAGGCATACGAAACTCAAACTTATTACCGGTAAAAGCAAACGGAGACGTTCGGTTACGATCGGTTGTATCCTTGTCCATGTCAGGTAAAGTCGAAGCACCGAGGCGCATCTGCTCAGCAGAGATACAAGATGAAGCGCAGCCCTTCTGAACGATCTGATTTATAATGTCTTCAAGTTGAGCTCCGACAAAAATTGAAATAATCGCAGGCGGAGCCTCATTAGCACCAAGACGGTGATCATTACCCGGTACAGCTGCCGAAGATCGAATCGCGTCCGCGTATTTATCAACAGCACGCATTACAACCGAAAGCATCAACAGGAATTCGTCATTTTTATGTGGAGCGTTCCCAGGATTTGTTAATAGACGGCCAGTGTCGGTTCCCATAGACCAGTTATTGTGTTTACCCGATCCATTTACACCGGCAAAAGGTTTCTCATGAAGCAGACAAGCCAGATCATGACGTGCCGCAACTTTTTTAATGGTTTCCATTAAAAGCTGATTCTGATCGGTACCCACATTAGTTGTACAGAAAATAGGCGCGATCTCGTGTTGTGCCGGAGCGACTTCATTATGTCTTGTTTTAGAAGGTATTCCCAACTTCCAAAGCTCCTGATCCAGGTCGATCATAAAATCCATAACACGTACTTTTATCGCCGTAAAATACTGATCATCCATATCTTGACCCTTTGAAGGAGCAGCGCCAAAAAGCGTTCGTCCACAATACTTCAGATCCTTGCGTGCATCAAACATATCTTTATCTATAATGAAATATTCCTGCTCGGCACCGACATAGGTAATAAGTTTTTTTGATTCATTATCTCCAAGAGCACGTAAAACACGCATGCCCTGTTTGTTTATGGCATCCATCGCACGCAAAAGAGGAGTCTTCTTATCGAGCGCCTCTCCGGTATAAGAAGCGAAAGCCGTCGGAATACAGAGTGTATTGTCCTTAACAAAAGCTGGTGAAGTACAGTCCCATATTGTATAACCGCGTGCTTCAAAAGTGGCTCTTATTCCTCCGTTTGGGAAGGAAGAAGCATCCGGCTCGCCCATAATCAATTCTTTTCCCGAGAACTCAAGAATAACACGGCCATCACCTGTTGGCGAAATAAATGAGTCATGTTTTTCAGCGGTAATACCAGTCATTGGCTGAAACCAGTGAGAAAAGTGAGTCGCTCCCTGCTCAAGAGCCCAATCTTTCATTACACTCGCAACTACCTCTGCGACATCAGGAGCCAACTTTTCATTATTATCTATCGTTTTTTTAAGCGCCTTGTAAGTGGCCTTGGGAAGCATCTCACGCATAACAGCATCATTAAAAACCTTTACTCCAAAAATATTGCTAAAATTTGACATATTCAGCACCTCTAACCTGTAAATTTCTACTTAAAGCTTCAAGCAAACATGATGTACCTATCAACTTTAACCATGTTTTTCGCAATACCATTTTATACTTTTTGGTACAATTAAGCTGTTATTTAACATTGGTTTAATAATTGCTATAATTATGCCCGATTTTAATATGATTTGACTTGTATGAATTAAACATCTTTATATCCGTTGTTATCCATGAGATTTTAAACAAGTGATTAACATCAACCTAGATTTAAAAATGAGAGGAGAGGTTCTTAATCTATAGATTCTCACAGTTTATATCAAAACTATAGAATGAATTAAATGCTTGAGAAGCCTTGTCTTTTATTTATGATATGCGCCTTGGCAAATTCTGAAATATGAAATAACTACTGTTTATGCTTATTAAATTCCTGAAAATTCATCAAATAAACAACTTTTTTTCTTAAAAATAAAGAGCCTCCATAAATTTACAGAGGCTCTTTTTTTGATTATTATATACTTTTACAACACCTTTCAATCACAACAAATCAATCTTCAACAGGATAACCGCTAAATTTTTCAGTATATTCAGAATAGGTTATAACAAAAGTATACTTTTTATCTTTCTTTGGCGCTTCCAGATATTCCTCATAGATGTAAGTCTCATAAACCCCCTCGATAGCTACATCAAATTGAAGAAAGCCTCCCTCCAGTTTCAAATCTTTATATTCTGATATAGTATTAGCAATCACGTCTCCCATATTTTGATCAGCAAATTTAACATTGAGAAAATCATAATCCGTCATATTTGATATACGACCTTGAGCCTTATCCTCATCATCCTCACACCCAGCAAAGCTTAAAACAAAAAACAGCAAAAACAGAATCACTCCTAACTTTTTTAACGCAACTTTCATTTCGTTAATCCCCCTTTATTTTGACTTAAGGAAGCAACAAAAAAATAATTCTCACGTTAGCAATTCAGCACACACCGTTTAAGAACTTATTAAAACACTTAGCAGTTATTTCTTCATATTTTCCTTAGTTGTAAGCAATTTTTATAAAAGCAATATATAACATAATCTATATATAAGCAGTATTTATTTATTGTCAACCGACATCAGCTAACTTTTTAAAAAAATTTGAATGATTTTATACTCTACACGTCATCTCGCATATATGCCGCATAACGTCTTTTCATTGATTTTAATTAGTACTAACGTGTGGATAAAAATTACACACTCAAAACTATTTTAAAATAATACTTCAACAAGAAAGAGAAAAAGGTTAGTTTTTTATTTTACAACCAGGAGTTTTAGTCTGCCTTAATCATATTTATTTCTTCCAGCCTTTTTATTGACAAGCAAAGCTCAATAACAATCATTGATCTAACAAAGATTATACTATCCTCTTATGGAACAGATATGCACAAAGCCAATCAATTATTAAAAGAAATATTCGGTTACTCCTCTTTCAGGCCTGTTCAACAACAGGCTATAAAGTCTGTTCTGGACAAACATGACACGATCGCGATTATGCCAACCGGTGGCGGCAAATCACTCTGTTACCAGATACCGGCACTGATCTTTAACGGCTTGACTCTTGTTGTATCACCGCTTATTTCATTAATGAAAGATCAGCTTGATCAGCTTTTAGAACTGGGAATCGAAGCCGGAATGCTTAACAGCACTCTAAGCGACGATGAATACGCGCAAACAGTGTCACGAATCAAAGAAGGAAAAATCAAAATCCTCTACTGCGCACCCGAAACCCTTTTGCAACAAAGAACAATTAACCTGCTGGACAGTACAAAACTATCTTTAATAGCCGTAGACGAAGCACACTGTATTTCTGAATGGGGTCATGACTTTAGACCCGAATACCGCCGCATTGCTGAAGTCAGGTCGCGTTTTAATGACGCAGTATGCATTGCCCTTACGGCAACCGCAACAGACCAGGTTCGTCTGGACATCGCATCGCAACTAAAGATAAAACCCGATTCGGTCATGGTAGCCTCGTTTGATCGACCTAATCTTTTTATTGATGTTATCCCCAAAACAGATCCACAGAAGCAGGCAATCGACTTTATACAGCAATTTAGCGGACAACCTGGAATTATTTACTGTTTCTCAAGACGGCAAGTCGATGAGCTCTCAGAGTATTTAAATAATAATGGCATCAATAACCGTCCCTATCATGCTGGTCTTACCGATAACGAGCGGCAAACAAATCAAAACCTTTTTCGAAACGATGATATAAACATTATAACAGCAACTGTGGCATTTGGCATGGGCATTAACAAACCTGATATTCGTTTTGTTCTTCATTATGATATGCCGCAAAACATAGAAAGCTACTATCAGCAAATTGGTCGAGCCGGGCGAGACGGCCTTCCTGCCCATTGCCGTCTGCTTTTTGGATACGGCGATATAAACAAGATCCAGTTTTTTATTAATCAAAAGAATGACTCAGAAAAAAAAACAGCTTACAACAAATTGAATGACCTATTGAGCTTTCTCGAAAAAAGAGAGTGCAGACGCGTGCCTCTTATGACCTATTTTTCAGAAAAACCGTCATCCCAAAAATGTGACAATTGCGATAATTGCTTAACTCCTCCTCCTGATGAAAAGGAGTACACTATTCAGGCTCAAAAGTTCTTATCTTGCATAATAAGGCTTGATCAACGCTACGGAGCTTCGCTCATTATTGATGTGCTGCGCGGCTCTAAATCAGAAAAGGTCAAGAAATCTGGCGCATTAAATATATCAACTTATGGAATCGGATCTGAGCTTTCCAAGTCTGAATGGATGAACCTGTTTAGACAGATGAGTTCTAAAGGTCTTTTAAAAGTTAATACAGAAACAGGCTCCCTAATTGTAACAAAAGTGGGTGCGGATATTTTAAAAGGTAAACAAAAATTTTATGGATATATCACACCGGCTGCATCACCAAAAGCTTCCGTAAAAAAAAGTTACCTGCAAAACAGTGAACTTTTCGAACAACTTCGTACTCTCCGAAAACAGATAGCCGATGCCGACGGAGTTCCCCCATACACAGTATTTCCTGACAAAACTCTTATCGAGATGACACAGTTTCTTCCACAAGATCCAGATGACCTTCTTATGATATACGGAGTGGGTCACAACAAACTGCAAAAATTTGGAAATCAGTTTTTAGATATAATTAAAAAATTCTGCATCAATAATCCAAGCAACAACCACCAAAGAATTACAGCAAATAATAAGAACAGGAAAGAATCAGCACACAGCATAAGCTCCAAAATGTACCAAGCCGGTACACCTGTCCATGAAATTGCTCAAAGATTATCCATCCAGACCAGTACGGTAATCGACCATCTTTATAAATGGATATCCGAAGATAACCCTCTCGACTGTGAGGCTCTTTTAGACGAGTTTAATATTTCGGAAGAGCTCTGTTTCAGAGTTCACTCTCTTTTTGAAAAACATGGTGTTTTCAAGTTAAAACCGGTTTTTGAAGAAGCCGCAGGCGAGATAGATTACGAAATACTGAAAATATTGCGGTTATGGTATATTACCGGCAAAAACTCATAATAGAAAACTTCGAATAATTACCTTTTCTGGAACGGCTATGTCGTTTAAAGCCAAATTAAAGTTATTTTTTAAAGACTGCCAATAGTTCCCAACATATAATCATACCGATAAGTGACAATTATTTCCTATAATTAAAATTTTTGAATATTAGCGTAGTTTAATATAAAAATACTTGAAAGCTGTTTCGAATTATCTAATATATACACCATTCTGCTCCATAAAGGTATAAAAATGAAATCTCTAAAATTTGTAAAAATTCATGGAATCGGTAACGACTACATTTATATAGACGGAATCAATTCAACAATAAACAAGCTCTCCGACTTATCAATTAAAATAAGCGATCGCCATTTTGGTGTTGGGAGTGACGGATTAATAGCCTTACTTCCCTCTCAAAAAGCAGATTTCAGAATGCGTATGTTTAATGCCGATGGAAGCGAGGCCGAAATGTGTGGTAACGGCATACGAGGGCTTGCCAAGATGATTCATGATCACGGCTTTTCAAAAAAGAAACAACTCACTATCGAAACACTTGCGGGAATCATGGAACTGGAACTTACTCTAAAAGACAACAAGGTGTCCATGGTCACAGTAGATATGGGAGAACCCATTCTTGAAAGAGAAAAAATCCCGATGATAGGTGAACCCGGCCATGTAATCGAAGAAACAATCGAACTGGAAGATTCTGTCAAGTTTGAGTTAACTGCTGTATCTGTTGGAAACCCTCACGCAATAATATTCGTTGAAGATGTTGATAATTTTCCTATCGAGAAATATGGCCCATTGATCGAAAAGCATCCGCTTTTCCCTTCACGAATAAACGTTGAATTTGTTAAAATCTTATCTTCTAACGAAGCAAAACAGCGCACATGGGAACGCGGTTCTGGTGAAACAATGGCTTGCGGCACAGGAGCAACAGCTGTAACTGTTGCCGGTGTTTTGACCGGTCGTTTGGACAGTCAGTCTACGATTCATCTTTTAGGGGGCGATCTTATGATCCGCTGGGATAAACAGACCAACCATCTCTTTATGACTGGTCCCGCAACAGAGGTTTTTAAAGGGGAGTGGTATTACTGACAACTATTGAAGTTTTCACCACATTTTATTCTTCTGAATCAGAAGCTTCACCATTTTGATAAATAGTTTTATTAATAACTGCACCCGATTCATTATAATTTTGCCAGGTACCATGACGTTTGCCTTGTTTAAAAAAACCTTCCAAAATTCGATTACCCTTTTTATCCCAGTAAACCGCTATTCCATGGTAGATTATTTTGGTATCATTTTTGAAGGAAGCAATTTCGCAAAACGGTTCACCATTGCGATACCAGATCTTTGTAAAACCCGACTTCTCACTGAACTGAATCCATATATCGTCTTTTTCATTATAAACTGCTGAGGGCGGGATATTGCCCGGCCTCTGAAACGAAGGAAGCAACATTATTTTAATTTCATGCTTTACGGCTTGTCCGTTATCATATTCAATAACATCAAGCAGACGCCCCCGAGAATCATAACGCGTCATTTTTCCATGAAGATAGCCGGCTTTATACTGTGCGGTTATCGCGCGAGAACCGTTTTTATAGTAACCAGAGGCATTACCTTCAAGGTATCCGTTCTTATAATTTATAACAGCCAGCCGCCCTCCACCGGGATAAAAACGGATCCACCTTCCATAAAAAAGATACCCCTCCTCTTTTTTATTCGCAGGCCCCCGAGCTATAATATTTTTTTCACTATTATATAAAGTTAATACCTTATTTGACTCGAATTTTTCATATTTAGAAGCCAGATCCAGGCTTTTAAACCAGAGAGGGTAAAAATCTGTAAAATCACGAATTAATGACAGTTGACGCGAATCAGCGCCAATTGCTGTAATAGAGGGGATAAATAACAAAAAGACAACTAAAGCGAAATAATTAACAAAACCAGACAGCTTAATAAAGGTCTTACTCATTTATTATTGTCTTTTCCCAAAGATTACGGTTAGAAATGCCATTTTCAAGGAAAGCCACACTCTTTATTTCATTATAATTTGCGGTAATACTCTTTTCAACAGCCTTTTTAAAATTACCTTCAGATTCAGGCAAAATAGGAGTCTCGGGATTCAAAGTTTCAAGACGAATATCAATATAACACTCTGAGCCATGAATCCACACTTTTCTGATATTAAACTCTATCGGAACAACCATTCTTGTGTTTTCATACTTTGATCCGCGTACTATTTCTGCTACTATAAACTCAATAGTTTTTTCTTTAGAATTTTCAAGCTCTACTAATCGAGTCTCTTCTAAAATTTCGCCTTTTACTCCTGGAAGATATATTGTAATATCTTCCCGTTTTTCCATCACAGGAAATGAAGGATAAATATCAAAAATATTTTTTTCAACATGGAAACAGTATAAAAAATAGTTCAAAATCAACATCAACGAAACCATTAAAAGAAAAAATCGATTACGTTCACGCAAATCACGACGTATAAGAATACGATAATCCTTGATTTTATTCATGATAACTTTATAATATTTCATCTATAACTCCAGAGCGGGAAAAACCCTTCATTTTTAGCAATTTAATACTAAATAACATTTGCAAAGCGAATTTATTGTCAAACTTTTATTTATTCTTGAAAAATATGCCTCTAATTTTATAGCCTGATTTCAACACGAATTGGAGCAAGAACATGAAAAAAGACATACTGCCAAAACCTTATCAGATACCCAAAATGGGTACATCCGGACTTAGACTCAAACAGGAACAATATAATAGAGCCGGCTTTCTTGAGCAATTTACCGAAGGCATTGCCAGATATTTCAAAGAGATAACATCTACTACAAAAATTGCTGAAAACAATACACATCTGCTTCTTGGAGGAGATCCAAGAGAGGGCAACAGCGAACGTATTAAAACAATGGCTTGTATACTAACAGCACACGGTTTTACAGTCATTGTTCCTGAAAATGGGTTGGCATCAACCCCTGCCATGAGCCACGCCATTAGACATCTTAAAACTATCGGAGCAATAATCCTTACAGCCAGCCATAATCCTTTTACTGATGTGGGAATTAAAATTAATACTGCAAATGGAGCTCCTGCATTAACCGACTGCACCGAGCGCATCAACGAGTTCCAGAATGACGTTCAAGATTATCTTACTCAAGACTACGAAACTGCTCTAACAGAAGGATTAATAAAGACGATAGATATTATTTCAATGTATGCCGATCTTCTTGATAAGATGTTCAGTTTCAAAGATATGCGCGAAAAGATTGAAGACAACCCCGTTTCGGCCGTTTTTGATTCTATGAACGGAGCAGCCGGGCCTTTCGCGCGTGAGGTTTTTGTTAACAGGCTTGGTCTTGATCCTTTAATGCTTCGCGAAGAACCTCGCACCGACCTTGGGGGATTTGATGACAAAGGTGAACCAAAACATCCTGAGCCCGATTTCGATTATGTATCCGATTTAATAAACCATAACAGCACCAACCAGTTTTCCATCGCAGCAGCATGGGATTCTGATGTAGACAGACGTCTTGATGGTGGTTCAGGTTTCTTTCTGGAATCTGCGGACGAATTTGCGATATTTGCGCGTTACAGCCACCTTATTAACATACAATCCATGTTTAACGACACAATATACTTTTGCCGATCAACTGTTACATCACATGCTATCGACCTTATGAGTAATGAGCTAACAGCAATATTCAAAGATAAAACTATAAAAACTGTTCAGACTCCTACCGGATTTAAATGGATCGCGGAATTAGGCAACTGGGGAGTAGAAGAGAGCAACGGTGTTGGAAACCCCGCGCTTAGAGAAAAAGACGGTATTTTTGCTACGGTTTTTTTATTAAAAATAATTCTGGAAACAGGAAAAACCCCTCTGCAACTTATGGAAGATATATGGCAAGATCATGGCCGTGTTTACTTTACACGAGGAGAAGTATCGGGATCTGATCCTATTGAAAAAGAGGCTTTAATCAATATTCTTAATGGGGCGCAATCGCAAATCGGAAACAAGTTCGGCACGCTAACCCTTGAAAATGCGGGTTCATGGGATTATAAACATCCTGAAACTGGCGAAATTGCGGAAAAGAACGCAGCCTATTATTTTGAATTTAGCGATGGCAACAGCATCAAGGCAAGATTTTCAGGAACAGGTTCAGGCGGATACACCCTTCGAGTATATTGCTCAAAATTTGACAAAAACTACTCAATTCCCAAAACCACAATAGTTCAACCTATGAAAGATGCGTTTGATGCCTTTCTTCAAAATGGTGGATTTAAAGGTAAAAGTGATAAATATACAGATAGCAACCAGCCCGATATCTATTAGAAGGGAACTTCGAAAAATTACCATTTCCAGAACGGCTATGCCGTTAAAAGTCCATTCATAAAAGAATTTTTCGCATTTCACATGAGAAAGGAGACTCTAACTGCATAGTCTCCTTCTCATTTTAAACATAATCAAAAAAATAGTGGCTAACAAACCCGATTTTTCTAAAAAAAAATTCAAATTTTCAATTTTTTTCAGTCTATAGGTATATAAACTATACTGGAGAAATAAAATGGAAAAAAACGACATCCGCACATCAATCGATGTAGGCACAAAATGGCTGGAAAAAATTGAAGAATACTCAAAGGCCAAAAAAATAAGCATTTCAGATGTTATTAACAGCGTTTTGGACAAATACATGAAGGAGTTGGCTGATAAACCGGAGACATATAACCGGGCAATGAAGTACCAAGCACGCGGAACCGATTACCAATCGGTACATATCAGACTGTCGTTTATATCATACAGTCGTTTAAGAGATGTAATGCTTGTTTTTCGTTATAGTCTTTCATATATGCTATCATTAGCAATGGAATTTTTTGATGAATATATGAACGAGAGTGAAAAAGAATTTTTTCCACCCTCATTCCACTGTAGTATTATTTCTAGTACTTCTGTTCCCAAGTTTTTCTCTAATTACTGGCACTTTCCACCAGAAGAGCACTTACTTTATGAAAAGCCCTTTGAAGCTGGCTAATAATCAGAAGAAATCACCATACAACGACAATTTTTACCACATACGGCTCATATAAGGGTAAGGATTGATCGGAACATTACCAAGACGAACCTCATAATGGAGGTGATTACCCGTAGAAGCACCGGTATGACCTACATAACCGATAACCTGCCCCTTTTTTACATAATCATCAGTTTTTACAATAATACTGGACTGATGCGCGTAAAATGTCTTAAACCCATATTTATGCTGCACGCGCACCATCTTTCCGTAGCCGCCACCCCAACCGACCATGATTACTTTACCAGGTGCTGTCGCACGAATAGGCGTTCCCTCTGGTGCCGCAATATCAATGCCGGTATGAAAATCCCTTCCAGTTCCAAATGGAGATCTTCTCCAACCGAAAAGCGAGGTAATGTGGCCTCTATTAGGTATTATCGAAGGAGTATCGTTGATTACCTGACTTCGCACATCAACAAAATTTCTTACTGTTTTAACGGTATTTGTCGCGCATGCAATATCGCTTTGAAGCTTTTTTAATTCAAAAACTTCTGATGGAAGAACCTTTTTCAAATGAGCAAGTTCCTCTTCTGAAACAGCATCATAGTTCTGCACCATAGACCATATTTCTGAAATATCCTCAGAACCGGCAGCCATTTCATACAAATCCTCTATTTCCGGACGAATCTCAGACATAAGCTGAGAAACCTCTTTTGTCATCTTTTCATAACTTTTTAACTGATTATGAATTTCCCGATAATTTTCAATTAATTGTTCTTCTTCGCTCTTAATCTGATTATTTTTCATATAAGCAAACGACGAAGTCGTAACAACTGTCATAAAAAGCACAACGAAAAATGAAATTGTAAATTTGGATATCTGAAAATTAAATATTTTCTTCTCATCATGCGGTATAAACATAATGGTCATTTTTTCGTGCCCATGTTCTAAAAATGATGACCACTTTTTGGCAATTTTTCGTCTTAGAACATGCCGCTTCTCGACAATTTTTCTTTTTACGGAATACAGCATAAATTGCCCTCCCTTTTGTGAAATTATTACATCTTTTAACTAAAAAATGGTGTAAACTTAATTAACCCTTCAATTAACACTTTTTGGCAAGTTTTTTCCTTATATATTTCAAAATTTTATCTCTTTAAGGCTTTTATTCCAAATAAAACCGGTAAGTCCTTAAAGGGCAACATTGTGATTATCTCATTAAATCGATTCAAATCAATAAAAGCGCTTCCATTTTCCCATTCAACATAAGCCCAATCATCTGGTATGTCTGCAAATTTTACTTTGGTCAAAGCAAACGGAGCACCATCATTAACCGCTTTTTCACTACTTTTTTCTATTTCTTTCTTTATTGTCGGTTGATAACCAACATTTCCCCACCTACGTTTTGCATTTGCCAATTTATAGGCACTATCTTTATACTGTATATAGTTAAACAGATACGGAATTTTTTTTGATCGATAACTTAACAGGCCGATTTTTCTTTCAGATCGAGAGCCACGGCTCTCATAACGGATTTTATAAACAAGTTCATCTTTTACCAACTCTATTTCTTTTTCCCCCGAAGCCAATCGATCACTTTTGTTTTCTGTCCAAACAAAAAAAACCGAAACCATAATCATTGATAAAACCAACATTCTAAGACTACCCATAGGCACCCCATCATTTTAACTTACTTAATTATCAAATATTTGACATATTATACAAACAGAAGTTTCATTGCCATCAAAAAAAGATTTGTTAGTTACTAGGAGATTTCAATGAAAGAAAAACATATTTGGTGGAAACACGGAGTTATTTATCAAATATACCCCAGAAGTTTTTATGATTCTAATAATGATGGCATTGGAGACATAAAAGGAATTACTCTAAAACTTGATTATCTAAAAGAACTTGGAATATCAGGCATCTGGATTTCTCCATTCTACAAATCACCAAAATATGACTTTGGGTATGACATTTCAGATTACCGTTCAATTGATCCCGATTTCGGAACCGAAAAAGATTTCAAAGAACTGATTAAAGAAGCACATAAAAGAAAAATTCATATAATTCTGGATATGGTAATTAATCACACTTCGCACCAGCATCCCTGGTTTATTGATTCATCTTCATCACGACAATCCGCTAAAAATGACTGGTATCTATGGGTCGATGGCAAAAAAGGAAAATTTCCAAACAACTGGATGAGCGCGTTTGGTGGTCATGCCTGGCATTGGTCTATTGAAAGACAACAGTACTACCTACATCTTTTTCTAAAAGAACAACCGGATCTAAACTGGCGCAACCCAGATGTGCAAAAAGCTGTTTTTTCAGATATAGAATTCTGGCTTAAATTAGGCGTTGACGGTTTTCGCTTGGATGTTATAAATTACATTGTTAAAGATAAAGATTTCAAAAACAATCCATACTTTCTTCACAAGACCAAGCCTCGCAGGCACGACTTACAACATCATCAACATGACCGCAATCAACCCGAAACACATATTATTTTGAAAAAATTACGTAAACTTATGGGTAATTATGGGGAAACCATGCTCGTAGGAGAGGTTTACCCAGATGAAGATGTAATGAAACCTGAAATACCAGCCTCTTATCTGGGTAACGGAAAAGACGAATTGCATTTGGCATTTGATTTCTCAACAATTTTTGCCAAATTTTCCGCAAAATGTTTCCGCAAAATGTTGACCCGTTGGTATCATGCCATACCACAAGACGGCTGGCCCTGCCACGTTTTATCTAATCACGATAAGAGCAGAGCTATATCGCGCTTAGCGAAAGGAAACACAGATAAAGCAAAATTACTTATGACCCTTCTTCTAACACAGTATGGAACACCTTTTCTGTATTACGGAGAAGAGATCGGAATGACGGATGTCCCCATCAAACGAAAGGATATCGTTGACCCACCGGGAAAGCAATACTGGCCCTTTTATAAGGGACGCGATGGAGTTAGAACACCTATGCAGTGGAACAGTAAAAAAAATGCGGGGTTCAGCAATTCCAAACCATGGCTTCCTGTTAGCAAAGACAGTGTCCACATCAATGTAAAATATCAATATGATAAACACGATTCAATGTTAAACTATACAAAAGCACTTATCAGGCTAAGACAAACCCTTACTAGCCTTAATCGTGGCTCAATTAATTTCGAATCATCTCATTCATCTGTATTAGCCTATAGCAGAACACACCAATCAGAATCTGTCATGATTTTGCTTAATTTCAGTCGTTTCAAGAAAAGCTATAACCTGCCATCTAATGATTATCATATAGTTTTAAATTCACTAATTACAAACACAACAATAGCTGTCAGAAACAATATCGTTCTCCAACCTTATCAAGCATTGATTATAAAAAAAGAGAATTCCTGATTCACTGCAGAAAAAAGTAATTATTTGAAATAATTACTTTTTTCTGTATCATTAATAGAAATAAATAACCTTATATTTATTATATTATGAGGATATAACAATGTTACTAAAAAGATTACTAATTATTTTTGTATTAATTAATTCACCATTTTCTATTTCCGCAGCCGACCCCAAGCCTCAACTAATGTACAAATCAAATTCTGTTATTTGGGGTTTTACATTTATTAATGCAAATGAGATTATTATTTCCGAAAAATCTGGTAAGCTCGGTTTATTTATGGTTAATTCACGACAATACCGTGAAATAAATCACAATATCCCGTTTTCTGTTCATGGTCAGGGTGGTCTTCTTGATGTAGCATATGATTCGAGTATTATGACACTATTTATCACTTATGCAAGAAAAACAAAAACCGATCTCTACACAACCGCCCTAGCCTCTGGTAAATATTCAGAAAACACTAACTCAATTAATTTTAAAGAAATATTTGTCTCAAAAGCCGAATCACCTAAAGGTGTTCATTTTGGATCCCGAATTGCTCTTGATAAAAAAAGCAGACAATTATATATCACAATCGGAGACAGGGGCCTAAGGAAAAGGGCTCAAGATCTCGCATTTCATAACGGTAAAATTCTCCGATTAACCTATAATGGTGATGCTGTATCTACCAACCCCTTCTACAATAAAAAAAATGCGTTACCTGAAATTTTCAGCTACGGACATCGCAACCCGCAAGGAATATACATAAGAAAAGACGGACATATATTTATTTCAGAATTTGGACCTAAAGGTGGTGATGAGATAAATATTATTTTACCCGGAAAAAACTACGGCTGGCCTCTTGCAACTTACGGAAAAGAATACTCCGGTGCAACCATCGCCCCTACACATCATCCTGGAACAGAACAGCCTGTTGTCTGGTATGTACCGGCTATCTCACCCTCAGGCATGACCATATATGAACATGATTATTTTCCACAGTGGACCGGGCAAATATTCATGGGAGCTTTATCCGCAAGACACTTACACAGACTCAATATAATTCAAGGTGAAAATAACCAAAAAGTTAAAATGTACTCTGAACTGAACAAACGAGTTCGTCATGTTTCATACAACGACGTAGGGCAAATATTTTTTTCAACAGATCATGGGGAACTCTATATTATAAGCAAATAAAAACCGCCCATCCGGATAAAATCCGTCCGGATGTCCTACACTTTTTTAAAATTTTTAGTGACATATAACTAACCTTTTGATATTAATTTACGGTTAGTTACCGGAAGCACTGCCCGTCAGGCACCATAAATATTCCTGTACGCAACTAAGCGGTAACGGCCCTGATAACTTATAAATTCAAACTTGTAACTCTATTTAAGCAGTTACAATAACAAGGAGAATTAAGATGACAGGGACAATGACAGCTCAATCATCAATTTATCTTTCAAAAAAACTTACAGCAGCCGCAAAAAAACTTGGAGAGCGGGAGCTTATAACTCTTGTTCGCAAAGCTGAATCTTTATTAGACCAGCAAAAATCATTCCGAGACAGTGCTAAAACAAATCCTCTTTCTGTAACCGTTTCAGACAGCACCGACGGAAACAGCTTTAGGCTTTTGATAGGAAGCACACCTAAAGTTTTTCAACGTTATGAGATGCGAAAAATGGTAAAATTATGCCAAAAAGCCGACAACAGAATCAGAGGATCGCAAAAACTTAAAATTTGGCTAAGAAATAATCGTCCAGATTTTTTTCTTGATCATAAAATTGGAAACAACTGGGATTTGGCTTTAGCTGAAATATATGATTATCTTATCAATAACTATACAGTACAATAGTTCATTAAGCAAAATATTTGTTAAGCCAACATAAAACACTATCTACCCGGCATCGAAATAAACCTTGCCGGGTAAATAATTTATTTATTAAAGTAAAAACTATTTATAAATTTTCATTCATACAATTATCACAATTTCCACAAACAATTTTTTCAGATGAAAAATAGTCATGGATATAATTTTTACGGCAACCTTTCTCTTTTACATAATTCAACATTCCAAGCAGCCTGATTCTATCATATTTCATTTTATCATCAATACGCTTTAAATCAAACAACGAGTCATCTCCGTTATGTTTTAACCTCAATGTTCCATTTCCTGGCTCACCTTCTATATATCCAAATCTTTCCAATAACGACAATCCTGTCGCAAGACGATGATCAGATCGATTCTTAAAAACCAGTTGCTCTTGAATATCCTGATAGCTTAATGAATTAAGGGCAGCCTGACTATTTTGAAGCAAAGAAAGAGTGCGTTTCAAAAACTTTTGATCAGGATTTCGCCATTCTAGAAACTGTAATTGAACTGCTAAATCAGATTCATCATAATAAAGCCTACATTCCGAAGAATTACCATCACGACCAGCTCTTCCTATTTCCTGATAATATGATTCAATAGAATCAGGTATTTCCGCATGAATAATTGTTCTAATATCTTCTTTGTCAACGCCCATTCCGAAAGCGTTAGTCGCGATCATTATCTGATCTTTACTTTGAATAAATTTATTTTGAGCATCTTGTCTTCTATATTTATCCATTTTTCCATGGTAAACAATAAAATTCATATTTTTATTAATCAAATAATCGCAACATTTTTCAATTGAGCTTATCAAACTGAAATAGACAATTGCACTACCTTTTCTAAATTTTAAATATTCTGTGATCGCCTCAAATTTATCAAGCTCACCATAAACCTGATAAACCGAAAGGTTTAAGTTATCACGGCAAATACCATCATTATATACATCAACATCATCATGACAAACACCTATCTTAGATAAAATATCATTACGCACTTCTGTTGTTGCTGTAGCAGTAAAAGCTGCGGTCACAGGATTATTGAGTATGGCCCTATACTCAAATATCTTTGCGTAATCAGGCCTAAAGTCATTACCCCATTGACTTACGCAATGAGCCTCGTCTAGAACAAGCATTGATATTTTTCTAAATGAAACCGATTTTAAAAAAGTACTATTTCTAAATCGTTCAGGTGATATATATAATAGTTTATATTTTCCCTGTTTTATTCCTCTATAACGGCTCTCACGCTGATCATACGAAAGTGACGAATTAATAAATTCAGCATCAATACCCGTTTTTTTCAATCGGTCAACTTGATCTTTCATTAAGGCTATCAATGGAGATATTACTATAGTCAAGCCGTCAAAGATAAGGGCGGGAATCTGAAAACACATTGATTTCCCCATGCCAGTGGGCATAACTGATAAAACATTTTTCCCATTCATCAACGACTCAATTATCTTCTTTTGCGAAGCCCTAAATTCATTTTTTTTGAAAATATTACGCAAAATCCATTCCGGACTTTTAGTCTCATTTATCATTAAACCTAAACACCCTATTTCTATTAATTCTATACTCTTGGCCATTCAAACCAACTTGTTAATATCATAAGATGATCATTAGTTTTTTTCCCATACAAAATCAAACACAATTATAGCGCTAAGTTAAACAACCGATTGCATTTGACATCTTTAAAAATTTTTTTATAATTCTATTTGATATTGTTACCTCTAATATGTTTATTTTAAATCCTAATTATAAAAAAAGTGATGACAAATTTTCCAAGCAATGATACAATTTAACTGTTTATTATATTACGGAATCTTTTAAAAACAACTAACAAACTGATTGTAAAATAAGGTTTTTTAAAAGTACTTCTACAAAGGAGAGATGTTTATGAAAAAGGGGATTCTTATTTTGCTCGTTCTTTTCAGTACTTCAATGCTTTCCGCCTTAAATCTTCAAAAATCAGCCGGATTAACTCTTAATGCTACACGTTACAGTTGGGAGTATGAATATGGTGACAATACTTCCCAGGCAAGTTTTCCTTACTCTGTTATCGGAATCGAAGCATTTTTCGATATGACCTATTTCAGAGTAGGCCTTAGCTATAACAGTAGCATGGGTGATATTACTTTCGAAACCGAAACTGACGATAGTTCCACTTCACAAGACCTTGAATATGAATTTTCAACCTGCGATGTGATGCTTATTGGCAAATATCCTATTAAAAAGGGCAAATTTGACATTTGGCCAGGTCTTGGAATTAACTACTCTATGAATATGACTTTCAATGATGAAGACGGTAATGAAATAGAAGATACGGATATGGACGACCTGTATATTTTAGCTGTTCTTGGAATGGATTACCATATCGATTCCAAACTCTATATTACAGGTAGCCTTGATTTTGGTTATAACATCAATCCAAAGATGTATGACAACAGTTCAAATGAAGATGACTGGAGTGGATATAAGTCATCTATAAAAATCGGTGCAGGCTACTACTTTTAATAAATTTCAAATACAGGGAAGAAATATTCTTCCCTGTAAATCTTCTGCAATAATTATTTATTCACTAATCGCTAAATTTATTAAATATTAATTCCGCTAACTCTTTTTTTTACTAACTTCTTGTTTTTTTGTCGCTTAATTTGTCTAAAAAAAGCCCATTAATACATTTGACAACCACTGCTATTGGAAGCATCTGGATATATAAAATTATTCCAGGCAGGTATTTCATGCGCCTATTGACTATTTTCCTATATCTAATTCCCTCTATGGCTTTTGCCTCTCAGGATACACATTCAGCAAATATAACACATATGATGACAAAACTTGTCTTCGAAATCGGTGTAATCATATTCGCAGCTAAATTGGGAGGCATTACAGCAGAAAAGCTAAAAATGCCATCAGTCCTCGGAGAGTTGATTGCTGGTATTATTATTGGCCCTTATGCTCTAGGCATCATTGTTTTCCCCGGTTTCCCGGACGGACTCTTTCCAATATCTACAGCAACTGCGCTACCGATATCACCCGAACTTTATGGCTTTGCCACTATTGCATCTATCATTTTACTGTTCGCTGCTGGTCTTGAAACTGATTTTACCCTTTTCTTGAAATATTCAGTTACCGGACTTTTCCTGGGAATTGGCGGAGTTGTTGTTTCGTTCGCTCTAGGGGCATTAACAACAACTTTTTTCATGAACGTCTCTTTTATGTCTCCACAAGCTCTGTTTTTAGGTGTTATGAGTACTGCTACTTCTGTTGGTATAACAGCCCGTATTCTTTCTGAAAGAAGAAAAATGGATTCCCCCGAAGGTGTTTCCATTATGGCAGGTGCGGTTATCGATGACATCCTTGGTATAATTATCCTGGCCATAGTGCTTGGAATATCAGCCGCGGCTACACATAGCTCTGGCAACTCTGTTGATTGGAGCAATATTGCATTTGTTGCCATCAAAGCTATCGGTGTCTGGGTTTTCTTTACTTTTCTTGGAATAGTATTTGCATATAAAATAAGTCGCTTTTTGAAAATGTTTAAATCGGTATCCACCTTTTCTGTAATGTCTTTGGGCCTCGCTTTTATTTTGGCTGGTATTTTCGAAAAAGCCGGCCTTGCAATGATTGTTGGTGCTTATGTAATGGGACTATCACTTTCACGTACGGATCTAAGCTTTGTTATTCATGACAAACTTCACACAATACAACTATTTCTTGTACCAATATTTTTTACTGTTATGGGTATGCTTGTAAATCCAGCAACCCTCTTTTCTCGAGAAGTTCTCCTTTTTGGTACCGTTTATACAGCTGGAGCGGTTGCCGCGAAAATAATTGGTTGCGGCATTCCATCGTTAATTTTACGTTTTAACAAACTTGGATCACTCCGCATAGGTCTTGGTATGGTTCCACGTGGAGAAGTTGCCCTGATTATTGCCGGTATCGGATTATCTTATGGAATACTAGACAATACCATGTTCGGCGTGGGTATCATGATGACTCTTTTAACAACACTTATCGCTCCCCCGCTATTGAACTTGTCATTAAAGAGTGATAAGTCGGGCACTAGAAAACAAGTTGAAAAGTCAAACCAAATAACCACAACTTTCGCGACACCATCTGCAAGTTTAACTAAAATAATTGAAGACCGTATATTAGAAAATTTTCACGAAGAAGGTTTTTTTATTAACCTTATCGTTACTAATGTTAATAACTATCATCTTAAGAAGGACGCAATCAACATTAACCTCACTGTAAGCCGTTTCGTTATTGAGTTTAAAACAGACGAAGCCGATTTGCCATTTGTTAAAAATGTAATCTATGAAACATTGCTTAACTTTAAAACCGCAATTACAGAAGTTCAGAGTATTGTAGATTCTCTTGATATGCGAAAAGAAATTGTTGGCAAAGGCCGCACAAATAAGTCAGAAGTACGCAAACACCTTAAACATAGCAATATCATTATTGGACTTGAATCAAACACAAAAGAAGGTGTTATAAAAGAGCTTGTTTCAGTTTTTAAAGATTTTAAAGAGATCGGTGATCCTCGGGATATTATTTCCGCTCTTTTGGAACGTGAAAAAGTCATGAGTACCGGGCTTGCTGATGGCATTGCCATACCTCATGCAAAAACAGAGCAGGTTAAATCCATACAGCTTGTTATTGGTCTTGCACCAGATGGTGTAGATTTTGAATCACTTGACGGTAAGCCATCAAAAATATTTTTTCTAATCTTGTCACCTTTAAATGAATCATCCTCTCATCTTCAGATGATGTCAAATATTACTTCTATATTTTATGAAAAAGCAAACCGAAAAGAACTTCTATCATGTAGTGATACTCAAAGCATCATGGATTTCTTTTCAAAATAGGCGTTTGTTCTATTAATTTATTGAAATTAACACATTTCTATTCACTTTATTAAATATGGCAGTATAATTTAAAACGGATATGGTTAGGAATCTAAAGTTATTCATATATTTTATAATGAAAAGTCAAAGAAGATATCAGATAAAGAAGTAAAATAAAAAGCAGTTTATGCCGAAAATATTGATAACCCTATTTACAGAACTGCATCTGTTTCGCGTTACCAATGAGAGGCCATGAATACGACTGAGAAAATAGAAATTTACGACTATGATTCAGATACACTTATAAGCGAGTTTGATGAAAACAGCAGCATAGAGCTATATAGTGAATCTGGTAAACATATTAATTCTAACGAATTAAATCATGACACATTTACAGTTAGAACCTCCGAACCAATACAAAATGAGACCTTAGACAATGATCATTATGTAAAACAAAATTTATCAGAACCATCTGCTATCGAAGACGAAATTTCTATCAATAAAAATAAAACTACATCCAGAACAGAAGCAACCACAGTAAACAGCAATATTAAACCAATATCTGCCCCATCCCATGATAAAGAAACTCGTATTCTTCCTTTATCCCGTTTAATGATCCGAGCCGACAAAATTGCGTACGCAATTATTAACCACAAAGAGCTTGATGCCTCTTTTTTTATCGCGCCAGATGAGACTCCATTAACACAAGATGAAATTTTTGAAATAGTAAATCAGGCGGAAAAACTTGAATTTATTGAATGTGAAGGTATCGGAAATAACAACGATGAGTGCTTTTCAAACATCTACACCGAAAATATCAGCCAAGAAGTCAAAAATGCCAATAAATCCGAATCTAATTCTTTAAAAAATGTAAAAAAACAAAATTTATATTACTCTTCACATTTTATTGAAAAACCCAATTTAGACGCACTACCTAAACCCGGTTTATCCGAAATTGAGCGAACAAGCATAGAAGAAGATATTTTCACCGAACATTCCCTTGTTATCGAAGAAAGCATAGAGGATATCAAACAAAAACTTTTAGAATATTGGTACATGCAATGTGAGCAATGTGAAGATATTTCTGACACAATTGTAATTCTAGAAAACGATAGTGATGTAGAAAGATTCATTAATAATTTTCCCGATATAGCGAAAAAGGAAAAACTTAAAACTCTTCTTGAATATTTTGGTAATCTTTTCGAAAAACTTCCTGAAGATACCCTTAATAGCTTTGCAAAGTCAGAGTATTTTGATATGTACATTGATTTTATGAATCAACTTCAAAAAAACTAAGGAAGCAAAGCACTTAACAAATGGAAAAGAATGAACAAAAATTAAAGGACATTAGCGATATTATCACAGAGTTAGACAACACATTATCTAACGATACAATTTTTCTTGATCTTGAAGAAGATAGTAAGTCTGGCAATGAACAATATATTTCTCGAAAAAACCTGTTAAATGCTTCCGATAAAATTATACTTGATATTGCAAAAGAAATATCTGGAGCTAATTCCCTAAGCGAACTTTATGAAATTCTAATTTTTACCGCAATTGGGCAATTAGGTATATCCTCCGCTTCAATTATTCATCCTTCAACTGTTTCAACAGAACGCTGGATCCTTGCAGAACATCACGGAATGAGGCTACGCAATCGCAACCTCACATTCAAATTGAACGATACTATTTTATCAAAAGCAATTAATAAAAAAGAGATAATCTATCTAGATGATTATCAATCTGATATAAATGCTCAGGAAGAATATCAGAAATTTTTTTCGATTGGAGCTTCCCTTATCGCTCCGGCAATTATTAATGAAAACCTTATGTTCGCCTTAGTTGTTGGCTCAAAGCTCAAACAAGAAGAATTTTCCGACAACGATATAGTGTTTTTAAATGCTTTATTGGATATAACTTCCGTAATTTTTAGTAAAATTTCACAAATAGATAAATTAAAAAATGAGCTTAAAGATCTTGCAACATTTCAAAAAAGATTGGATATGATTGATAATTACGAAGCAGATGTTCGGAAGACATCAACTCATATTGAAATTGATAATATTATACAAAAAGAACTTTCATCATTGCAAATAAACAGCTACGCCCTTTTTTTTCGTAACGATTCAACAAATATGTTCGAAATTTTGTTCACCGAAAAAGAAGATCTTTTGCATCTGAAACGCAAGGGATACGAAATTACCAGCTCAAACGCTTTTATATCTTATTGTTTCTCAAACGATACTTATACCGAAATAGAAAATCCTGTAACATCCCAGATTTTGAAAACAGTTTTTAACGACGATTTTCTTCTTAGAATTAATGTTTTTGGGGTTTATCCTTATTTAATCAAAAAACAGTTATTAGGTTTTCTTCTTCTGTTAAGAGTCAATCTGGATGTATACAAAACTCATATAAATCAAGTTAAAAGATTTAGCCGGTTTATCTTTTCTCACCTGCAAACAAGTAAATATTTAATCTATTCAAAATCTTTCAGCGATGTTTTACAACCTCTTTTAACACGAATGCGGGAATTACAAATATCATGTCAAAACTCACGTATTCCACTAACTTTGATAATTATCAAAATTGGCGGTTACTCAAACTACATACAATCTGTAACGCTTCAACAAATAGCTCTATGCAATACTCAAATAGAATCTATTTTTGACGAAAAACTGCAAGATGGAGATTATGCTTTCAGATTCGACATAGACAGGTATATAGTAGCTCTTCCCGGCCGGAAAAAACGGGCTGGTCTTGGTTATTCAACAATTCTTAAAAGACTTATTGATGAGATAGAAGAAGAATTTACTGTAATTACAGCTGTTCACGAAATTCCTAAAGACGGCTCGGCTTTTGAAGAATTCTTAAAA
Source organism: Spirochaetota bacterium (assembly GCA_035447445.1). Lineage (GTDB taxonomy): Bacteria > Spirochaetota > UBA4802 > UBA4802 > JAFGJZ01 > JAFGRW01. The sequence continues at coordinate 23,627 of DAOTGZ010000001.1, forward strand.
GAGCTATCATGATTCTACCGCAAAACAGTCATTGGATTAATAACCGATCCACCTTTACGCACTTCAAAATGAAGATGTGGCCCCGTTGACCGTCCACTGTTACCTGACAGAGCAATAATCTGTCCAGCAGTAACCGTATCTCCAATTTTCACCTTAAACTTACTTAAATGCCCATAATATGTCTCATAACCATTTGTGTGTTTTATAATTACCAATTTACCATAGTTTCCATTGCTTCCACAAAAAGTAATTTTTCCCGATTTTGACGCCTTTACAGGCGTACCGAGTGAGCACTTAAAATCAACTCCACTATGAAACGACGGAATACGCAAAAAAGGATCAATCCTGTTTCCATAAGCTGAAGTTATTCTGGTTTTATCTAATGGTTTACGAAACCCTGGACTTAGAAATGCCGAACGTTCTTCTCGCGACAAGTTTCCGCAAGGAATAAAAATAAACTCTTTATCCAATTTATTAATCTTGTTTACGTATTTTATATAACGGGGATTAACCTTATACTTTAAGCCTATATCGTTAATTGTCTCATTTTTGTTTACCTTATGCACTATCCCTCTCATATTAGGGATAAATATTGTTGAGCCAACAGATATATCCGATGGATTTTCTAACTGATTTACTGTCATCAGAGTATCAATATTCAATGTGGTTCTAGCTATAATGTTCCAGAAATTATCATCTTTTTTTACTCTATATTTATAAAACTTAAGTTCAGGTATCTGTTTTTCATCCCGGTTGCTTTTTACAGTAGCAATTGTAGTTCTTATCTCAGCACGCAGGTTTTTTATCTCCTCACTGCTTCGTGACAAGTTTTTTAATCCGGGTTCTAAAGCTAATCCGGATTTTATTATTAATAGAACAGAGATAAATAGTATTGTTTTTTTCATAGAATGTGACATAACCTCTAATTTTTTTATCGGAAGAAAACTTCAATAATTTGACAATTTTTTTTCAGAAACCAAAAATACCTTTACTGATACTATCTTTTACAAATAGTATCAGTAAAGTTCTTGATTTTATTACTGGTAATCTCTAATAATTAATTTTCAACAAGGAACTTGCCCTTGTAGGTTGTTCTTATCAGAACAATAAGCTTTTAGCATAAGATAAAAGCCCCATGGGTAATACGAAAAATTCCTTTAATAAAGCCATAAATATCGCTGGCTTCAAAGCGATATTTATTAGCGTTTTTTCGAGTGACAACGAGAAAAATTGTCTTTAATAGGCCTTAAACGGCATAGCCGTTCCAGAAATGGTAATTTTTCGAAGTTCCCTACTGTTAGTTTTATATAATCTTAACCTATTCGTATTTATTACAGGAGATACTATGGCACTTGCAAAAAGCGGTGGTGATACTGCCAACAATACCATTGGCGAGAGTTCATACTTTACAGGTAAATTTCATATTAATGGCTCACTTCGTATTGATGGTTGTTTTGAAGGCAAATATCTAAAAGCTGATCAACTATATATTGGACCAAAAGGACGTTTAAAAACAAATATCGAAGCTGTTTCAGTTATTGTGGAAGGCTTGATAATTGGAAATATCAATGCTTCCAGTAGGGTTTTATTAATGCCAACAGCCAAGGTTCTTGGAGATATCAGAACTCCCGAACTAATCATTCAAAATGGTGTTATTCTAGAAGGAAGATGCACTATTGCCAATGACCTTAAGTCTTCGGCAAGAGAACTTATTGATAAAGAGTACCTGAAAAACAGGTTCGTACCAAATGAGTTTGTCGAATCCAGAAAACGTGCATAGATTTATAGCAATTACCGTTGGAGACCCTTCCGGTATTGGTCCGGAAGTGACTTTACGTGCCCTTGACCAGATTAACCAAACAGATTTTACTACTGTTGTAATAGGCAATTATGAATTGCTAAAAAATCTTTCTGTATCACTTGGAATCAAAAAACCACTTAAAACAGTAGACAATGATTTTTTTCATGCCCCTCCTGATAATTTAAAAGATATTTTTATATACGATATTGATTCACACCTTCCAATCCCTACTCCTAGGTTTCCCTCCGTCGAAACCGGAAAAGAATCCCTTGCCTATATTGATAAAGCTATTGAATTATGGAAGAAATCTTATATTTCAGGAATAGTCACAGGCCCCGTTAGTAAAAATCTTATAGAAAAAACTGGTATACGTTTTTCGGGTCATACAGAATATTTTGCTCAAATGATAGGTGAAGACACTCCATATATGATCATGTATTCTGATAAATACTCGGTTATACTCGTTACGACTCATTTACCCATTAAAGATCTAGCAAATCACATTACAAAAGATAAAATTATCAAAACTGCAATCGAAGCACAAAGAAGTATGACTCTTATAAGAAACAAGAAACCCAAGATTGCCATATGTGGTCTTGATCCTCACTGTGGAGATAATGGTGCAATAGGTTCATTCGATACTAGTATAACTTCCCCCCTGGTTCAGGAACTGCAACAGAATGGAATGGATATCTCGGGTCCTTTCGCTGCAGACACCCTGTTTTTACCGTCTGAATGGGAAAAATATGACATCGTAATTGCGCATTATCATGATCAAGGATTGATTCCCTTTAAAATGATGGCTTTTGATACAGGAGTAAATGTAACAACAGGATTGTCGCTAATACGTACATCAGTCGATCATGGAACAGCTTTTAATATTGCAGGCCAAGGAATTGCCTCATTTTCTTCAATGATTCAGGCAATAAAACTTTGTAAATCTCTAATTAGGAATAAATCTCGCTAAATATCCTTAAGCTCGTGATTAATTGTTCTGATTGTTCTAAAAACCAGATCTTTACGGCTTGGAGCAAAAAGTTCAATAAACTTTACACTTTTCTTGTCATCACCTTCTAGAACGGTAATCATAAATCGTATATAGGCCTGTTTCTCTTCCATCACGACATTACCGTCTTTATTACGGGAATAGATCTCACTCTTGTTATTCATGGTTAAAATTATTACTTCGGCACGGTAATCACCGCTGATTTTAATAAGGCTTTTTTCTATTAATAAGGTATCTTTATCGGAAAAATTGGGACTTTCACTGCGAATTTGCAAATCATTTGCCAAAACAACCGACACAAAGCTCGTAAACATAAAAACAGTTACAACACAAAACTTAATTCTATTTTTCATTTTATCTTTTACCGATAATTATAATATGTGATTACTATTATGCTAAAATGGACTTGTTATGGAAACAAACATTTTTTTGAAAACAATACCTTTTTTTATCTTCATATGGGGATTAGCAGCTGCATTTTTGATATTTAGACCACGCATTCCAGTATTATGGAAAATTGCTGCTTTTCTACTTTATTTATTCTATATTTGGGTGTTTAAGTCAGATATAGAACAATTCCTTATTATGGTTGGCCAAAACTGGTATATTACGACTATACTGTTTCTAAAAGAATCTCTTTACCTTACATTTTACCTTCTTATTATCTTTTGGCCAATTTCTTTATTCATAATTTTTTACAAATCCGATGATTTTGGAGCTGAAAGGTTACTAAAATTCATGATTTTCTTTACGATTATTTTTTGGATTATTGTTGCTGTCTATTCTTATAACAAGAGGGGAATCGACAACCTGCTTTATAACAAGCTAACAGAACTATTCCCGTTTTTAAAATGAAAAGATTTATTCTTTTGTTTCTTTTTATTTTTTCCCAAATTGAAGCAGCAGAAAACAGTACATTACTATATTATCAGGGACGAGAGCTTGCCTTGAATGGAGATATAGAAGCTGCCGCAGAAAAATTCAAGCAATCAATAAAACTTAGCCCCTATTATGTACTTCCACATTATGGTTTAGGGCGCTGTTATTTAAATATGGAGGGTAAAAGAAAAGAGGCTATTAGGGAGTTAAGAATCTCCATAAAACTCGATAAGAAATTTTCACCAGCCTATTTTTACCTTGGTCTCGCTTATATGTTTGAAAAGCAATACGCCTATGCACTTAACCAGTTTAAAAACGCTCTATTATACGATAACACAAGAACCGAAGCCCTTTACAATATCGGAGCAGTTTACGATCTTATGGGACATCCGAACAAATCATTACTCTATTATGATCAATATTTGCGTGCAATAAAAACAGATTCCGACTATAGAGAATAAACAAAAGAGACCCTTTCGGGTCTCTTTTTATAACATAACTTACTTTTTTTAATTATTCAGTAACCACTTCTTCTTCTTCAACAACGGTAATTCCAGAAGATGGAGGAATAACGTCAACAAATATCGAAAGAATCACGATCTCGGATTTATTTCCAACATTATCTATCGCTTGTGCTTCGATAAAATGATCGCCATTAGTTGGCAATGTAAAAGTTCCATCATACTTTCTAAATGCACCTGTACCATCTATTCGATAAAGAATTTCTCGAACACCCGATTCGGTATCATTTGCATTAATAGTATAAATATAGTCAGTACCAGCAACCTTTTTACCTTTTCTTTCTATAAATGGTCTATCAGCTGTAATATCAACAGTAGGAGCTGTTTTATCGACATAAAAGCTTAAAGAACTTTTTGTCATTGATGTAGGTGTACCACTCTCATCAGGAAGATAAACTCGGAATTCTTCGGAAATATTGCTAACATTATCTTCAGAGCGAACACGGAAATCAAGATCACCCTCGGTAGTAAGATTAAAACTTGTTGAATATCCTGTAAAATCAGTACCGTTAACAGAATATTGAACATTGTTTACACCAGACATTGCATCACGAGTAGAAATCGAAATACTGTTTGTTTCTGAAATATAATATTTACCACCTATTTCATAAACAGGTTTTTCCAAAGTTACTATTGATTCAGGTGCTGTATTATCAATATAAATTGTAAAAACCTTCGGAGTCTCTACGTTACCTATACTGTCAACTCCCCAATACTTGATATTATGTCGTCCCTCATCAGGAATTGAAAATGGAGAAAGATAATCGTTTTCACCAGCATCATTAATTGTATAGATAAGTTTATCAGCAAGAAAGTTGTCAGAAGTATGAAGCTTAAACTGTACTCTTGAATTCGCGTAGGTATTTACTCCATCAAAATAAGTCTTAGCAACAGTAGTAGTTGTTGTTGCCGTAGATGTAGATGGGTAAGTATCCGTCATTGTTGGTTCTGTTACGGTATCAATACCGCTAACCGGTGCGACATCATCCGCGGAATCATCCATGGAATCATCAACAGCATCCAGACCTATATCAGCTGTTGGGCTGTCGGTAGTTACCTCTTCTAGTGAAGAATAATCACTGGTAACCGCCTCAGCCTCGGCTTCGGGTTCTTCCTGAGCAAGAAGTGTTCCCAAAGATAGGGCGGTAATCAGCAATAATAGCGCTAATTTTTTATACATGTAATCCTCCGTTTATAAAGTGACCTTGTAATAGTGAATAAGTGCTCTGTTTAAAGACAGATAATGTATAGTGAAGAAAATATTTTAACTGTTGTCAATATAAATTTGCAGGAACCATCTAAAAAGGGATATTAATGCAGCTACAGATTATGCTTATTGATTATAAGTATAGCCTGCACGGACTTTTTATTCTATAAATATATTTACTTTCCACTCATAAGACAATTATTCTGGCATAATTAAAATACCATAATTGATAATTGTTCTAATAATAACCGGTATCCCCTTTTTTTTGTCAATATGCGGTTTAAGCGGGTCAATTACAACAGCCTTGCTAACTCCCCGATATTTATAATACAGCTTGTAATAACATGATTCATCTGCAATTCTATCATCAGAATCAATATTTAACAGATGTTCTCTATCCATTATGGTTATGAACTTTTTATATCTTTCAGGATGAATAGATCTTTTCCGTGTATTTGATCGAAAATTTTCTATTTGAACATAAGCCGTATGGCCGCTACGGAATACCGTAACAGACCATTCCAGAGTAGAAACTGGCTTTGAGTAATAACTGAGTCTAACAATTGTCTCGAATTCATCTGCTTGAATTTTTGTACTGAGCAATATTAACAGCAATAAAACCGAAATTCTTAATTGCTTCAAATTTATATCCTCGAAAACAAACCTATTCTAAAGTCTGTTACTCTAATCGACACAATATTCTATGTATTTTATGTAAAACAGACGTTTATTGACAGAAATCGTGAAAATTTTGGGAATAATAAAATGCAGGATTAATTACAATATCCGGTCAAAAGAACACTGCCGCCGTATAAACTATGCAGCAGATAATCAATAAACCGGATATTAAAAATAGGAAACTCTGTTATAAACAACAGATGAAAACTATTTCTTTTTAACTGTTTTTTTTGCAGTTTTCTTAACTGTAGCTTTTTTTGCTACAGGCTTTTTTGCGGCTTTTTTTACTGCTTTTTTAGTTACAGCCTTTTTCACAGCTTTTTTCGCTGATTTTTTAACTGCAGGTTTCTTTGCAGTTTTCTTAACTGTAGCTTTTTTTGCAGCTTTCTTAGCAGCTTTCTTAGCAACTTTCTTTACAGCCGGTTTTGAAGCACTTTTTTTAGCTGCTTTTTTTGTAGCCGGTTTTTTTAATTCCTTTTTTTCTGTATTTGCGGAAGCAGATACAGCTGATTTTGTCTGAGTTGATTTCTTATCAGATTTAATCATTTTGGAAGCAGCAGCCACACGCTCACTCATCCATTTTGAAATTGTAGTTAAAACTTTTGATCTGTCTTTTCCGTTTTCGTTCATAATCTCATGGTAAAGGTCTTCAAAGACCTTCATCTCCTTATCTGTTGACATAATTTTATCAAAAAGAAGCTTGCTTCCTTTTATATCCGCTATTCGATCATCTCCACCGTGGAGAATTAAAGTTGGCAGACGAATTTCCATGCCCCGACCCAAACAGTTTTCAGCATTTTTATTATATTCACAATACCACTTCAAAGTTATACGGTCATGAACAAGCTCATCAGCCTTGTATAGTTCTGCAACCTCTTCATCATGTGACAGAAAAGATACATCAAGTTTATTAGACCGTTGCATCCCCGGTACAATTTTAGATAAAAACATGCTCACATTATGTAAAAAAGGAGAAACTTCAATTTTAGGTATAAATGCACCCGCACTGATTATCAGACCTGATAAATCTTCCTGATATTGAAGCGCATAACGGCACGCTATTGTTCCTCCAAGGCTATGACCTAACATGTATATCGGCAATCCACCGTGTTTTTCCTTAATCAATTCAATAAAAGATTTTAAATCGTGTACATAATCAAGAAAAGAGTCAACATGCCCTCTTTTCCCACCAGAACGACCGTGCCCCCTTAAATCCATTCCGTATATCGTTATACCTTTTCCATTCAACTGTTCAACAAGATGGTTATAACGCCCACAATGCTCACCAAGACCATGAACAATTATAAGCAAAGCTTTTTCTTTAGGCGAAACCCAAGACTGATGATATAATTCAATATCATTTTTACCCGTTATTCGTCCCTCTTCATGACTATAGTTTAACATTACATGACTCCATCGACAAAACCACTATTTACTTTAACCGGTTAAAAACCATCAATAAACCAGTTTCAGTTGATGTATAACATTTATATATATTATGTGCAAGAAAAAAACCACCACCTGCTACGAAAAATTGATATATTTGCAAAACCACATTGAAAACACCTGATTATAAGCTTTTATTTAAATTAATCCCTATTTCCAAACAGACTTATACAAATAGTAGCAAATACACAGATTACATTTTAATATTATCAATCCGAGCAGGCGAATTACGGAGAGCAAACCACGCTTAAATCTATTTCAATTTATTCTTTTTTTCGGCAAGTTTTAACGCAATCTGGTTTAACAATACTTCTATCTGAAACGGCTTTTGTAAAAAAAGATCTATCTGTTTATTATAGCTCTTGATATCTTCGATCATCCATCCGGTCAATAAAACAGTCAACGTTGTCTCTCGCAACTCTCTTATTTCAGTCAATAACTCTGTACCGGTCATACCCTTTAAGCCATAATCAGAAATTACAATATCAAAATGACCATTTTTAAACTCATTCAATCCAGATTCGGCATCTTCATGCACAATAACACGGTTACCCATAAAGTCAAATAATTCATATAGAATTTCTGTTAAAGCAAATTCATCTTCTACTATAAGTATGTCACAATCCCTTATCTTCTGCTTATCACTGTTGCTGGCAGAATCTTCACCTGTTACAATCATTTTTGCCGGTATTACCGCGCTCAAAGAGATAATATCCGCTGATTCCTCTTCAATTATTCGTACATTTATCTTGTCAGCGATGCGTCTAAGTTCAATTTCAGGTAAAAAATCTTCCCCGGTCTCTAATGGGTCATTATCAACCAAACCACGTTTTACCGAAACAGTGAATATAATATCATCATCCTTTTTCAATTCAATATCAACGGCTCCACTCTGACCAATATATGATGATATTCGAAAAATCATAGAAACAACTATCTCGCGAAGAATTTTTAAATTCCCTGCTACACGTGCTTTTGTGTAATACAGTTTACTGATAGAAATCGAACGACCTTTCTCTTTACGCTCGACTTTAAAATGTATTGATGCAAATTCTATAGCATCCCTTATAAGCTCAATTATTTCAACGCTACCCTGGTTATATTCAACAGAATCCGAGGTGATAAACTCCTGTATCCTGCGTATTTGAGTGGCTGCATCTACGGCGGATTCGTTTATAGACTGTAATCCATCAAGTATATTTGGTTTATCTGTAAGCTGAGACAGCATTTGTGATCGGTTAATGATAACATTTATAAGATTATTGAACGAATGCAACAGTCCTTTTGTCATATCACTAAATATTTGAACCCTATTCATCTTGCTTAACTTTGACTCAAGCATCTTCAACCTAGTTGTATCTTCAAAAACAATTTCGATATCATGTCCGTTTATGTCAGAATCAATTTTGTATAATGCCGCATTGCACGAGTTTTCCACTCCTGTTTTAGTGTTCACTTTCAAGTCATTAATACGTACAAAAGATTTTGAACCATTGCATATATCTACAACCGCGGCTTTAAGCTTTTCAGAACAATATGACGTAAAAAATGATAAAAAGCAATCTGGGTTCTCAAGAGCAAAATCACGATTAGTACCAAAATAATTTTCCGCGGAAGAGCTTATCCGTACCAAACGAGCAGAAGTATCAACAGTAACAACCGGACATGGAGAATAGTCATAAAGCGAAGCATGTTCGTTGGGATTTTGCATCGAACGATCAAATGACACAACTCTGTCTTCAACCGGCCTGATTATTAATGCTATACTTCTTTCATTTTCAATAAGCATGGGATAAAGATATAATTCGGCAGGAATTTTCTTATTATTGTGACCTTTTAATACAACAAAAAACCGAGTATCAAGGCCGGAAAGAGTCTTGGAAAAATTAAGAGCAATTTTTTTGCGGTACTCATTAAACAACTCATGAGAGTCATCAAGAGTTAATTCAGAAGACTCACTTGAACCGGTTAAAACGGTAAATGATTCATTTCTAAATACGATCTCTCCCGAAGAATTTATAATACAGCACGGAACAGAAAGAGAATGCAGAACAGAAAAATCCACCCGTTTCTCCTAACAAACAATCCTTTATCTAAATCACTAATCAAACGCATAATACATTATTACACGATATTTAAGTAATATAGTTATAATAATGTCAGTTTTGATAGTGGGGTAAATTAATCAATTATTTATTAGGATTTATACAATTTAATTTATAAGCCCTTCTACCGCAATGTTCTTTTATTAATTATTGTTTTACTATTTTTAAGAATTTCTACCTCCTGATCTTCTGTGGCAAAGACCTTGCCATTCGCATCAACTTGTTCAAACCTCAAAGTATATTTCCCAGGTTCCAAAAAAATTTTCGATATTTGCAAATTTGACGGAAGTGTTCTCCAACACCTAAGATCCGGTTTTATTTGCGAAGCAAGTGCCGATCCAACTCCGGCACCCGTGAGCAGGCCAATTAATGGAGCCGCATCTTTTAACGGTGTCTGTTCAGCTATCTTTTCTGCGGCAATAGAGGATGCAACAGTCGCCACTGCTTTCAGGGCAATTCCCATTGCCACTTTTTCTCGAGTATCTTCATACCTTTTTTCGGCACTTAACCTAGCTGTTTTCTCAATATCTTCAAGAGTTTGTGTTTTGCCCAATACTTTTCCATCTATGGTTCTCACATTCAAATACGCTGTTTTGTTGCCCGGACTGATATAATCAGGTATTGGATGTTCAATACTGCCTAAAGCAACCATAATAGCGGCAAGAGTAACACCCTGTTCAAGAGTCATACCGTTAACAGACACTATAATCGCCGTTTTCATATTAGAATCAGCAAGTAATGATCCACGAGATTTTTTATATGCACCTCGGCCTGTCTGATGTATTATAACAAGCTCTCCCTTGTCTTTGTAAGAAGGCACTGCTTTTTGTTTAAATTTTTGCTTCCACTTGGCCAAATCTTCCTTGTCATTCATGATATGAGCCAATCTCAAAAGATCATCATGTACTGGCTCATAATCCGATCTCATCTCGTAAATACGCTTATATTCTATGTAAGCAAACTCAAGCGCTCCTTCGTCGTGATCTTCATTAGCAATTATCTCATAACATATTGCTGTCAGATATCTGGCCATAATATTCTGTTTATAAAGACTTTCGCCATTTTTACGCAACTCATCAAGGCGTCTACTAACACGGTTAAACTCTACGCGAGCACTATCATAATTCTTAAGCATTAAAAAATTTATTCCCGCGTACATATGTATCAGTACTCGTTCAAATTCTTCGCCGTGATATCTTCCTTGCCGTTCATTTAATAATACCGAGGCAGCCTGCTTTCTTATGCTAATTTTTTGATCCTGTGCAAAACTGGCGGCCTTAAGCATAAACTCATTACTTTTTTTGTAATCACCCGCGGTATGATACATAAGACCAGCTTCAATCATATACAATAGCCGCTCGTTGCTCTCCGCTTTTGCAAGAGTAGAGAGCATATCTGCACCGGCCAGGTAATCACCACCATAAAACCTTGATTCGGCATCGTTAACCTTCGATGAGTATGATGAGCTACAGCCATAAAGAAGCAGATATGCCAGAACAGCAATTATTGTTATACATTTATTTTTCACGATAGATTAAAACTCTTTGCCTTTATCTTTTGATTTTGATTTAAGAAATCTTGCGTTTTCTTGCCAATGTATTTCTCCGGTTTTGATATTATACAATCGCATTGTTACAACCAAAAGTTGTATCTCACGACCATCTCGTGTAGAAACCGCCTCTCTAATATCACCAGATAGATAAAAATTTGGAGATTTCAAAAATCCGGTTGGAACAGCAGTAGACTGATCGTATAAACCGGTCATCCCTTTCTCCATCTCTTTTATGGAATCCTCGGCCAAAGATTCATCAAGAAATTTTATTCTTCTTTTTATTAATTCTGTAGTCATCTCATCTGTGACAACACCGGTATCAATATGCTCTGCTGTTCGATTACGGAATTTCTTGACCTGTAAATAAGCTGGTCCATTCCAATCCTCTTTTAGAAAAACATATAACGATTCAACCATTTTCTCAACAACCAACTTGACTTCTAGAGCACCCCATTCACGAGATCCATGATCTTCTGTTACTTCTCGCTCATATACAACTTCTGGTGCGCTAACGCAGCTGCTTATACTAATTGTCAATACTGTTAAGCATATTAAATATTTTTTCATCATAAAACTCCTTGCAAAATGATAAAACAGCCTATCATTATTTTTTATTTAGTCAACAAGTATTAAACACCAAAACAGACTACTATCAGCCCTTTTTTTATACTTTTTTGTTTAATTAAGCTTAATAAGTCATTTTTTTCATCGAAAAGTTACTATTTATCGTCTTTAATGTTTTAGATTACAATAAAGATATTACGAAAATTTGAGCTTTTGAAACCGATAATCAATAACCAGTAATTTTTTCATTGTCAATTGCCTTGTCATAATTATTATCTAATCATCTTTATGGACTACTAATAAGGTTAAACCTGTGTTTTTAGGATAATTTATCATTATGGATATTGCTTCAAAACTTGGTATATACAAAAAAAAATCACAGCCGATTACAGAAAATGCGACAAAAAAATCGATTATATTTCCCGATGAATCTATTGCGGACAAATTGTCTATTAATGGTGGTACAGTCTGGAGATTTGAAAACCGGCTCTCACTTTTTGATGTTTACAGTCCGGTAAATATTTCACCAATCAGAGAATTGGACGCTTTTTTGGAAATAAACGGCTTTTCCAATGATTTTTCTCTGTCCGATCTTCTCTTTTTTGATCTGGAAACAACATCACTCTCCATTGCATCAGGAAACTATCCCTTTGTGTGCGGCATCGGATATACAGATGGAGACGATTTTGTAACCGAACAGCTTTTTATGGAAAGTTATTCTGACGAAAAAGCAATACTCACATACCTTTTAGACTTTTTTAATCGTTCCAAAGCTGTTGTTACTTTCAATGGCAACAGTTTTGATTTACCATTGATAAAAAACAGATATATGCTAAATAGAATTTATGGTTTTCCGGTCAACATTCCTTCAATCGACCTAATAGTCTCTTCAAGAAGAATTTTCAAATCACTATACGAAAGCTGCTCACTTCAAACTCTTGAGAAAAACATTCTGGGATTTGAACGGATTGATGATATTCCAGGCTGGATGATACCGGAAATATATTATACCTATCAAAAGGATGGAGATTCATCCCGACTGCCTGGGGTTATAGAACATAACATGTATGATATTTTTTCCATGTATATTCTTTTACAAATTCTCTCTTCAATATTTTCCGATATTAAAAAAGGAAACTTCCGCAATTTCGCAACTTCTTCTTTATTTACAATCGCCCGTTGCCTATTTGTAAACAATACAGAACTTTTCTTACAATTAGCCGAATACCTTGGAACAGATCTTTTTGGAGATGATACTGTATTTGAAAAATTTTCTATTGTGTTAAAGCGCAATAAAGAGTGGTACAAGGCGGTAGATTACTGGAATAAATCAGGCTCCTTTTTTTCACTAATAGAACTGGCGAAATATTACGAGCATAAAGAAAAAAAATACATTCAAGCTCTGAATGTATCTAATAAAGCTAATGAGATTTTGTCAAAAAAGGAAACCAACAAAGACGAAAACCCCGATAAAGTTAAAAAAAGAAGAGATCTTCTGCAAGTTCGGATAAACAGACTCAAAAAAAAGATCTCAGCATCAAATAATGGGACAAACCCCAGCCTCTGATTCCTCAATTTCATATTCAATAACAATCATTTCACCTTCCACTCCGGGAAACATCTCCGCATTCTGCCTTTCGACCTGAAAACTGATATTACCCATTTGAAAAGTAAAGCTTTCTGCCGGTATTGCTGCCATGAAGTACTCTCCTGCATCGAATTACCCGACAAATATTCTATACCAAATGTCAGATATAATCATAACATAATAATTAATGAAAATAGCAAGCTAAAATCACTTATCATTCAAAAAACAATTGCTTTTCTGTCAAATCCTTATAACTATTCTAAACAAGGTATATCATAAATTATTTACTTGTCAAAAAATTTAGTGAAAATTCATTTTAATTGGAACTCTGTTGTTCAACAAGCTGAATACAACAAATTTGGCTTTAGTTAATAAACTATAAGCACTTTGCAGGGCGTTATCATGTCCTAACTAATATTAAGAATTACCGGAAGGAATTATGGAAAAAAGAGAAATTAAACTACCACCTGTTATCGAAGGCCTTGAAGGAATGGATACCGAGTCAATACGTAGAGGTATCGGAACAAATCTGGTTTATTCACTTGCTAAAGACAGATTTTCAGCAACAGATCGGGATATTTACGAAAGTTTAGCGCTCACCACAAGAGATCGCCTTATCGAAAGGTGGATAAAAACACAGCAGACCTACTACGATAAGGATGTCAAGCGTGTATACTACCTCTCAATGGAATTTTTGGTAGGGCGGACACTAGGTAACAGCCTGATAAATCTTGATATGATGAATCAAACATCAGATGCTGTTAAACAGATCGGATACAACCTCGAAGAGCTACGTGAAATTGAATTTGATGCCGGTCTTGGCAACGGAGGGCTGGGAAGATTAGCAGCCTGTTTTCTGGATTCTATGGCAACACTGGCTTATCCTGCATATGGATACGGAATTCGTTATGAATTCGGAATATTCAAGCAAAAGATCAGGGATGGTTACCAGGTAGAATACCCCGATAACTGGTTACGTTACGGAAACCCTTGGGAACTTGGAAGGCCGGAATATCTTTTTCCGATCAGTTTTTATGGAAATGTCGAATATGTTCCTGATACAGAGAACACTGCTGTAAAAAAATGGGTTAATTGCCAAAAGGTCTATGCTATGGCCTACGATACTCCTATCCCAGGATATAAAAACAATACCGTTAATACAATGCGTCTTTGGGCAGCAAAAGCCGACCGAGAATTTGATTTTTTACACTTTAACGAAGGTGACTATAACCAGGCTGTTGCAAATAAAGCCAATTCTGAAAATATAACAAAAGTACTCTATCCCAATGATAATACAATGCAGGGTAAAGAGCTTCGTTTAAAACAAGAGTACCTACTTGTTGCCGCCTCTCTTCAAGATATTATCCGAAGATATAAAAAATATCACGACTCATTTTCACAATTTCACGAAAAAACAGCTATCCAGTTAAACGATACACACCCTTCTCTCGCGATACCCGAACTTATGCGCCTTCTTGTCGATGAAGAACGTCTTGACTGGAATTCAGCATGGGACATTACCGTTAAAACTTTTGGCTATACCAATCACACCGTTCTTCCCGAGGCTCTCGAAAAATGGCCTGTAGATCTTATCAAAAGAGTTCTTCCCCGTCATCTTGAAATTATATATACCATAAACATGAAGTTTATGGAACTTATTAAGGAAAAATATAAAGATGACGCAAAACGTATGGCCGCCATGTCCATAGTTGAAGAAGGAGAATACAAAAACATACGCATGGCTAACCTTTCAATTGTAGGGTCACATTCTGTAAACGGAGTTGCAGCGTTGCATACAGAAATAATTAAGAACAGCTGTTTTAAATACTTTTACGAACTTTGGCCTGAAAGATTTAATAATAAAACAAACGGCATAACACAAAGAAGATGGTTAAAGCTATGTAATCCAAAACTTGCTGAGCTTATTTCCTCACGAATAGGCGAAAATTGGGTAACAAATCTTTTTGAACTTAAAAAATTGGAAGATCACATCAACGATTCTGCTTTTAGGGAATCATTTACCTCTATTAAAAAGCAAAACAAAATTGATTTCGCTAGTTATATTGAAGAGCACACAGGAATTAAAGTTAACCCTGATTCAATTTTCGACTGTCAGGTTAAAAGAATTCATGAATACAAAAGACAGCTACTTGCCCTTCTTTATGCTATTACCGCGTATCACAGAATAAAAGATGATCCTTCACGAGACTTTGTGCCTCGCACAATGATATTCTCCGGCAAGGCTGCTCCCGGTTATCATATGGCCAAGCTGATAATAAAACTTGCCACATCTATTGGTGATGTAGTAAATAATGATCCAGACGTAAATGGAAGGCTATCCGTAGTATTTGTAGAAAATTACTCGGTGTCAATTGCCGAGCGCCTTATACCTGCAGCTGATCTCTCTGAACAGATTTCTACTGCAGGGTTTGAAGCCTCCGGCACAGGGAACATGAAGTTTGCTTTAAACGGAGCTTTGACTATTGGAACCCTTGATGGAGCTAATGTTGAAATTAAAGAAGAGGTAGGGGACGATAATATCTTTATATTTGGACTTACTGCAGATGAGGTAGAATCGACAAAATACTCCGGGTACAACGCAAGAGAATACTATCATAAAAACGGAGAATTAAGACGAGCCGTCGATGCGATATCTAATGGCTATTTTTGTCCATCCATGCCTGATCTGTTTAAACCAATAACCGATGCACTTCTTAATCACGGAGATCCCTATATGCTTCTTGCAGACTATGAAACATACATCAACATGCAGGAAAAAGTCAGCACTGCTTTTACCGACAAGGAAAAGTGGACTACAATGTCAATTTACAATGTTGCTCGAATGGGTAAATTTTCAACTGACCGAACAATACGTGAATATGCAGAAGAAATATGGAAAATTGATCCTGTCTCAGTTAAAATTGATTAAACAGCTATAGACGCTCAAAGAATCATTTAAACGTTCCTTTATACTGATATAAGGGAACGTTTTGTTATTTAATTTATCACAATTTCTATTATTAAAATCGCGTATTTCAACAAAACTCTTTATTTGAGACGGTATGATTGTTTGAATTTTCGTTAACATTACCTATAACAACGGAAATCCAGATTTTTACAAATTTCTGACGCATCAGAGGATAATCATGAAGCAGAACGAGATTAGTCATTTAAAACAATACATATTTTTTTTATTATTATCCGGATTAGGAGGTGGTTTTTTTGGTCTAGTTATTCCTAAATATAGCGATCCCCAATATTCGACCGCATTAAGTTTTTGTATTGGATTTTTAATCGGATTTTGTATTTGCGTACTGGCTATTCTTTTCGATAACAAATTTAAAATCATTATCAGAAAATATAAAGTGCCCCTGCTTTTGGAGCTTTCTATAACAACGTTATATTACGCTTTGATTATTCCTGTTGTTTTTTATTCGATCTTTTATATTTTTAGATTACAGGAAGAAATCAGCACATTACTTTTTCCTGTTATGGTATACAGCCTAGGAGCCAGTTTTTTTATAAACATGCTTGCGATAATTATTAATTTGATAGGACCACCCGACTTTTTACGTCTTATTAGTGGACGTTATTCCCGTCCCTTCGAAGAAGAGCGAATTTTTATGTTTATTGATATTAAAGGCTCTACCTCCCTTGCCGAAAACCTCGGCAACCTGAAATTTCACTCTTTCTTGAATGATTTCATCTTTTTTATTACCCCATTAATTTTGGAGTGCAAAGGAGAGATATATAAATATATTGGTGACGAAATTATTATTTCGTGGAACCCCAAAAAGGGTTTAAAGCATTTAAACTGTCTAAGAATTTTCTTTTTGATAGTCAACGCTATACAGGACAAAAAAAGCTATTTCGAAACCGAATATAACAATGTTCCTGAATTCAGAGCAGGTATTCATATAGGTAAAGTGATTGTTGGTGAAATGGGCGATATCAAAAAAGAGATCGCGTATCTAGGCGATGTTGTTAACACTACAGCAAGAATAGTAAACGTTGCTTCGGAACGATCTATACCTCTTCTGGGGTCAGCAGAAATCGTAAACTTTGTATCAAACAATAAACTCAAAACAGATTATTTGTTTACCGAAATAAAGGAAGTAATGTTAAGAGGAAAGAGTAATCAGTCAGCAGTTTATCAGATCACAGAGAATATTATGTGATCTTGTTATAAATAGTTTTTAAGTAAACACAAAACAATGAAAAAAAAAATTGAAATACAAAAACTTTACAAGGCATTTAGAGAAAAGAAAGTATTACAAGGAATAGACCTTGATATTTTCGAAGGTGAAATTATCTCTGTTGTTGGGAAGTCTGGAACCGGAAAATCCGTTATACTAAAAAATCTTATCGGATTAATGAAACCCGACACCGGCAAGATCATTGTCGACAATGAAGATTTCACTCAAAGCTCCGGAGATAACTTTTATCGAATACAGCAAAAATTTGGAGTTCTTTTTCAAATGGCAGCCCTTTTCGATTCGATGAATATATTTGATAATGTCGCTTTTGGTCTAAGGCGTAAAAAAAATGATGAGTCTTTCATAAAGAAACGTGTCCCAGAGTTATTAGAGCAGGTTGGCTTGAAAGATATAGAAACGAAAATGCCATCCGAAATATCAGGAGGTATGCAAAAAAGAGTCGGTCTGGCAAGAGCGCTAGCTATGAATCCACAAATTATGCTCTACGATGAACCTACCACTGGTGTCGACCCGATTACAGGAAGTGCGGTTGACAAATTAATACTTAAAATGAATAATGCATTTAATATCACTTCTATAGTGATAACACATGATCTTGAATCGGCATTCAGAATTTCTGACCGAATTGCAATGCTTCATGAAGGAAACCTAATTTTTTTGGGATCACCGGATCAATATAAAAATTCAAATGATTCTGTCATCCGCCAGTTTTCTGCCGGACAGGCTAACCCATCAGAACAAACGGAGATACAATAATGCATAGCGAACCACTTGACCTGCACCATAAAGAAATACTCTACAATAGGCTTCGGGCGATTTCCATCAGATTATCCGAATTTAGTTTCGCAAACCTGTACCTTTTTCGTAAAACTCATGGGTACGAAGTAGTACACGATGGTGATTGTATACATATCACAGGTTTTACAGGAGACAAACAGAAGTTTGTACTGCCTCTTTGCGAAAAAAAAGAACCGGATCTAGAGCATATCGATGAACTTCTGGATAATTATGAAATGATTTTCCCCGTTTGCGATTGCTGGCTTCGCTATTTTGATCCCCGCAACTTTGATATACACCATAACGAAGACGATTCTGATTATATTTATACTGTTGAAAAAATGGCCACATACTCTGGACGACATTTGTCAAAAAAAAGAAATCTTCTAAAACAGTTTAATAACTCTCATCAATATACTCGTCAAATTCTGAACAAGGATAATATCGAAATTGCTATAAAAGTTCTTACTAACTGGCAAGACGAAACCCCCGCAGATGCATCAGATACTGATTTTCATGCAGCCATGGAGGCTCTAGAAAACATGGAAATACTGGGACTCTTTGGATTTTTGTATATTATTGATGACAAGCCGGGAGCATATGTTTTGGGTGAAGACATTACCGACGACACTTTTGTACTGCACTTCGCAAAAGGACTAACAGAATTTAAGGGAGTGTATCAATTTATGTACAATGATCTTGCCAAAGAAATTCAGGGTAAATACAATTATATTAATTTTGAACAAGATCTTGGGCTCCAATCTCTAAGGCAGGCAAAATCTTCTTATAAACCTGACCATATGGGAATGAAATATCGAATTAAAAGAAGAAGGTGTAATTAGGTTATATATTTATTTGAAACATCATTGATTTATTAAACAACAATTTCACTCTCGTTTCATGTGGAGGATACAAATGAAACTAAAAACTATTGCAATATCAATTGTTTTCATGT
>DAOTGZ010000002.1:0-42885 GCA_035447445.1 Spirochaetota bacterium
TGAGTCTTTCAGTTTCCTTTTTGTTAAACGGAGGTTTGTAGTCAATAATGTAATAGTCTGATTGAAAAGTCGAGTCAAGATTGATTGATACTGGTTGGAAAATAAGATCTATATTATACACAAATTCGTCCGTGGCAATATTTCCCGACAATCTTTCCATTTCTCCGAGTTTGGAGTGCCCGAGCAGAGTACCGTCTTTGAGTGCGATAATAATATTTTTGTCTTGGTCTGTTGACTGCACGAGCAGGGTGTCTGCTATTTTTTTTATATCATTACTGGACTTATTGTTAATTGAGTTTAAAATATAATTAATTTTTTTTTCGTTATCGGTTGCTGTTTTTCTTTCAATTGATTCTATCGCAAGACGTAAAGAATTAAGAAAATTTAGTTCATATATTTTATAAACGGATAAGCCTCCTATTAAAAAAATAAAAAGAAGGGTAGTTATTGCGATAAATAAAGATTTTGTTTTTTTCATGACTGTTTCTTCTTTAATGGGATTACTGTATGTACTGTTAATAGTATCGGTCATTATAATTATTTACACAAGAAAAGTTATAATATTTCCTTATTGCCGAAAATTAAAAAAATTGATTTCTACTTTATATTATCAGGCCGTTCTTTTCTAGAATATATTACTATTTTACAGTTTCTTGCAACAAAAATAGTACTAAATCAGTAACGAAAGTTAATTTGTAGTTTAAAGAATTGATCCAAATTTCTGAGGAACGGTATCAGTATTAAAGTAGAACTCAGAGTTCTCTCTGTCGTATCTTATACCAATAGTATTGAAGAAATGCCTTAATATGGTTATCGATGGAGAGAAAATACCGGGGTAAAATGATCCAGCGCTTAAAAAGACTATACCTGATCTTTCTGGGTTTTTTGAAAATTTCTTCCAAAATAGAGGTTGTGTGCGGTCGATAAAAGCTTTCAGGTGAGAGGGGAGTGAACTGAAATATATGGGTGAACTTATAAAAATATTTTTACAATTTTCTAGAATTGGATAAAATTTCTGCATATCATCGTTTATTACGCATTTTCCAGAAGTGGCACACAAACCACAACCGTTACAGGGGGATATGTTGTATTGTGACAGATTACAGTGTATAATATCAGGGGTCTCTTTATTTGCTAACGAATTAACATGGTTGTCCAGCAGTGATGAAGAAAAGGATGATTTGGCCGGACTTCCATAAATTGCTAAGATTTTATTGTTCAGATTCATCTTTTATACGAGCAAATATCATTCTTCCTGCAGTAGTCTGGAGAACAGAAGTAACCAGGACATCAACTTCTTCGTTCATATGACGGCGACCGTTTTCAACTACTATCATTGTTCCGTCATCAAGGTAGCCTATTGCCTGGTTTTGATCTTTGCCTTCCTTGATTAGCGCTACATGCATCTGTTCACCCGGCAAAACTATGGGTTTGAGAGAATTAGAGAGCTGGTTAATATTTAAAACGGAAACTCCGTGAAACTCGGCAACTTTGTTAAGATTAAAATCGTTGGTAACAACCTTAGCTTTCATTACCTTGGCCAGTTTTACAAGTTTGGCATCAACTTCGTTAATATCGTAAAAATCCATGTCAGAAATCTTGACTTTGATTGAGTGGTCTTTTTGCATTTTATTTAAAATATCCAGCCCGCGTCTGCCGCGGTTGCGTTTGATGCTATCAGCAGAATCAGCAATCATTTGCAGTTCATTCAAAACAAAGTTTGGGATAACAAGGATGCCTTCAAGAAATCCTGTATCGCAGATGTCAGCAATACGTCCGTCAATAATAACGCTTGTATCGAGGATTTTGTATGATATTGCACCATCATCTTCGCCTGTTCCTGCTGGAATGATCTTGTCAAAGAAAGATATTTCTTCGTTATTTATTACAATAACCATCATTATGAAAAATCCGATAATGTGATACAGGATAGTTTTAATAAAAGGAATGAATGTAAAGTACTCTTCAAGGTTAAGCATTGAGAGACCGTTAATAACCAGCAAAGAGATTGAAAAACCGGTCAAAAGGCCGGTTATCGCAGAAATTAAAGTTCTTGTACTACAAGTATGTGATACATACTCCATAAGTATCAGAAAAGGGATAGACAAGATAAATCCGGCAGATCCTGCGATTATTGCATGTATTGCGGATGATGAGATGAGAAAAAGGGCTGGAATAGCCGTACTAAGTACTATGAACAATAGGCGTAAAAAAAGTATCATATAATTGCTCCTGATTTAATAAATAGGTATAGTCAAATATTCTAAATTTCTTGGAAGTGACCGGAATTTTGATCAAAGCAAAAACATCGGTAATCTATTAGTGTCAGATTACCTGATATTTTGCAATTATAAAAATTATAAGAAGAAGAAAGTTGGTGGTGTAGAAATAATCAGGCAGCTTTATGAGTTAACAGTTTAAAGGTTCAATGACTCAGGATGGTTTTTAACTGTCTGACAGTGCTTCAGAAACCAGATCACCCGCTTCTTCTATGTCTACATTTTTTGTTAATGCAACTTCGTGCATAACCAGATTATAGGCGTTTTCATATAGTTTGCGTTCCATGATGGAAAGTTCTTTCTCGCGCCCTCTACGAAAAAGATCACGGGCGACTTCAGCTACCTGAAATATTGAACCGCTTTTTACTTTTTCAATATTGTTTTGGTATCGTAATTTCCAATCGTTTTCTTTTATTGTCTCACCCGAGCTTAGATGGGATAGGGCTTTTTTTATCTCTGATTTGGAAATAATTTTGCGTAAACCTACCTCTTCAGCCTTATCGACAGGAATCATCACCTTCATTCCGCTATTTATTATCTGTATGATATAGTATTTCGTTGTTTGACCTAACACTTCCTTATCTTCTATTTCATCTATAAGACCCACCCCGTGCATGGGGTATACAACCTTTTCGCCTTTTTTGAACATTCAGTTCTCCCTCTGATAAACGGTATAAAAAAATTTAAGCGGGTAATGATGTAGCATTTTTGATTGAAATCCCGTTTGGTTAGCCATTATAAAAAAAATGGGTTAAAAAATCAAGATATTCATTGATGTTCATGCAAATAATTGATTAAAAATGTATAATATAATGAATTATCTAAAATCTATTCCTTGTAATCGTCAAAAATTGATTCCATTTTTACTCTTGCTCCACCACCGGAACCATGTGTTCCCTTGATATAGTAAAGCTCTCCGTTACGATATACATTTTCGGGAGGGCCATCGAAAACAGGTTTAGGCATGCCGTTATAGACATCTTTCATGTATCTTGCCCAGATTGGAGCGGCAACAACTCCCCCTGCCTGATGTTTCCCTAGAGACAAAAATGGTTTATCATACCCCATCCATATTACAGTTACAATATCGGGAGTGAAACCGCAAAACCAAGCATCGGTCCAGTTGGAAGTCGTTCCCGTTTTTCCCGCAGCTGGAAGTGTAAATCTCTCTTCTTCGCGAATTTTTTTCCTAGCTGTTCCTTTATCAATAACTCCACGCATAAGATCGGTCATTATGAATGCCACATCTTCAGAAACAACTTGCATCTGATTGTTGCGTTCTTTTATTGCCAAAAGATCGCCAATTTCCCTTTCAATGTTTGCTATTTCGTTACCGTCTTTATCCAGAACCAACCTGATACCGTGTGGTATCACATCGCGCCCCTTGTTTGCATAAATGGCGTATGCCCCGGCCATTTCAAACGGGGTTAACTCAGAAGTTCCAAGAGACATCGTTGGGTTAGAGTTAAATCTGAAAGGAGGTACTTTTAAAATTCTGGACGAAAACTCAGTTATTTTTTCTGGACCAACCATATCATAGATTCGTACGGCAATAATGTTTATTGATTGAGCCAGTGCATGCTTAATATTTACAAGACCCGAGTAGGTGCCACCATAATTACCAGGAGCCCATGTAGTGCCGTGAGAGTCGATGTTTACAAGAGGCGCATCTGATATTGTAGTTCCGCTGGTTATAATATGGGAATCGATACCGGCACCATAGACAAAGGGTTTAAAGGAAGAACCTGGTTGTCTACGGGCAGAAACTGCTCTGTTAAGCTGATTATCTACATTAAAATCAGATCCCCCGACCATTGCGGATATATAACCGGTGGAGGGCTCGATTGATACTAGAGCGCCTTCAACCTGCAGGTTAGTTACAACTCCTAAAGCTGTTGTACTTCTGAAGTTTTCTATAACTTCTTGATTTATTCGTGAATCGGTAAGCAGAGACAAAAGATCTGCCGCATCTGCAACTTCATCAAGTATAGCACGTCTGGTTCGTGATTCTATGTCGTGTTTAATAACAACTCCAGGAAGGCTAAAAATCATTCTCAATAGTCCGTATGTGCCGAATAGCCCTCGGTCGACGGATCCACGGGTGTAGGCGTTTAATGAGTCAGAAAGCTTGGTTTGTTCTTTTAGACCCTTTTTCATATGATATTCTGCGGATCGCTGTCTTCGAAGATCAAGAGTCGTATATACAATAAGCCCGTCATTGTAAACGGCATCTCTGCCAAAACGGTTTTCAAGAACTTGCCGGATAAAGGCTGTGAAGTGGGGAGCCTTGTCGGTATTTTTTGTATAAGCCGTTTTTGTCGGAAACTCTGTTTTCAGAGAATCAATAAAATCGGGCCAGAACTCCTTGTAAATTGTATCGGCCTGTTCTTTGGTAAGGTAGCCTTCCTGTACCATTCGGTTCAAGATATCACGGTTCTTTTCATACGCATTTCGCGGATTCATTAAAGGGGAGTATCGTCCAGGTGCAGAAGGGAGAGCCGCGATTACTGATGATTCAGCAGCGGTGAGGTATTTTACCTCTTTATCAAAAAATAGTCGGGCAGTTGTGGCGACACCATAGCATCCATGTCCGAGATAAATCTGATTAAAATACATTTCCAGAATTTCTTCTTTTGAAAATTTTCTTTCGATTTGAAGAGCAAGTATAGCTTCAAGGGCCTTGCGACCGTATGTCTTTTCACTCTCGGTAAACAACCGCTTCGCCAACTGTTGGGTTATAGTGGAACCACCCTGTACAATTTCCCCGGCTTGAATGTTTTTGATCATCGCGCGGATGATTGCACCAAAGTTGATTCCAAAATGGTTATAAAAAGCCTGGTCTTCGGTAGCCAGAAGGGCGTTAATCAGTGTTTGTGGTATCTCGTCAAAACCAACGAGCTCCCGTTTTTCCATAAACAGTTCGGCGATTAATTCTCCGTTAACATCGTAAAGCCGTGTTGGCACAGAAAGCTGAAACTGTTTGATATTACTTATTCCGGTGAAATTTTTAATTTCAGACATAATATATCCGAAAATAAGAGCACCTATAATAGAACCTAACATTAATAATGATATGATACATTTTCCGAAAATAGTGGTAGAACTTTCTTTTTCCATTTTATTTGTAATCCGTGTTAAATTTCTTTTTTAAAAATTATAAAATTATTTTTTTATCATTTCACTAAGTTTCGCGATTGAGTATATGATTGCCGCAACGACTAGCGCGAAAATAAGCACAGTAATTATAATGCTTAAGAGCCATCCTGTTATTTTCAATAAAAGTGGAAGAATATAGCGAATTGCAATTATTATGGTTGCAAGTACGCCAATTGCATAAAAAAATTGGGTTAATGGTCCTTTCTTCATAATTCCCCACAGGTTTTATAGAATATTGTTTTATGAGATATAGACATTATTCGAAAAATCCGGTTTATAGTATAAAATTTCTCTTAATATATAAAATACCTAATTTTAAAGAATAATTTGTTAGATATCTGTCAATAATAATACAGGATTAGCCATTATCATGACATTTTGATACGTTGTTTGGTTAATTAGGGTCTAATTTGCGATTTCCTGAGGGCTTATTCGAGAATAATAAACCTTTTGGAGATTTGGTTTTCCAGTTTTTTCAAACCATTACGTCTATTCCCTATTATTCTGCAGGTTTAGAGGTTGTTTCAACATAAAAATTCATTCGCCTGCCGTTTCTCCATATACTTATTTTAACTTTTTCTCCGGGATTGGAATCTTCGATAATTTTAACGAAATCGTCTATTGTTGATATTTTTTTTCCATTTGCAGAGTAAATTATATCAAGTGGACGTATACCGGCTATATGAGCAGGCCCTCCTTGCTGTACCTGGGCTACGATAATTCCAAATGAGTGACTCCAGCCAAGCTTGGAAGCGTACTCCTTTTCTATTGGAGTGAGAGCAATGCCTACAAATCCTTTCTGAACGTATTTTTTATCTTTCAGTTCTATCATAAGCTCTTTAATGCTATTCACGGGTATGGCAAAACCGATTCCCATATATCCACCAGATTTTGAATAGATTAACCTGTTGATTCCGATAACTTCTCCATGAATATTTATGAGTGGGCCACCTGAGTTACCTGGATTGATTGCGGCGTCAGTCTGAATGAAAGAGGAGTTATCACTCATGTCTATGTTTTTGCGTCCAGTTGCACTCACAACCCCAACTGTAAAAGATTTTGAGAGACCGAAAGGGTTTCCGATTGCGATTGCCCAATCTCCGACCAGAACAGTGTCTGAATCACCAAAAAATACAGGATTAAGAGGCTCTTTGGGTTCTATTTTTAGAATTGTTATATCTTTTTCAATACTGAATCCTCTTACTTCAGCTTCGTATGTATCATTTTCAATAATAACAGTGATTTTTTCAACCACTCTGTTTTGGGGAGCTATTACGTGAAAGTTTGTACATATGAAACCGTCTTCAGAAATAATAAAACCTGAGCCAAGACCGGTCTGTTTCTGAATACGTGGAATTCCGAACAATTCATAAAATGGGTGACTGGGGAGTGTTACATGGTCTTCAGTTGAAATAAATACAATTCTGTTCTCGTAAAGATTGTAAATTTTTTGAAATGATTTTTGAATATCCCATGCTTTTCGTATTTCAGAGTCATTGCGTAACGGCGATTTGCGGTCTAACCCTATTAATCCATTTTCCGGATCTGGTTCTTTACAGGAGAAGTATATAACCGCCGCAATCAATAGTATCAGTGCAACAGGTATTGCAATAAGCTTACGCTTCATCATTATCCCTTGTTTTTAATTGTTTGGTACAGTTGGAATTGGCTAATATTATAGCCAAGCATAATCAGAACTTTAAAGTCTGATTATGCTTTTTGATGATATCAGGGCGTTTGAAAGTTTCTGTACAAAGCGGTCATAAGAAATTGCTGATGCTCTTTTATGCATAACTTTACAGTCAATTTGTGAGTAACCGTTTGATTTTAGATCCTCTCCAACAGCAAGAATATGGGAATCAAGGTAGGAGAAGAGTGTTCTCTCCAATGGATTTGTGCTTGTATCTGTTGTGATATTTATTATCTTCCCTTTGCCCTGTGCAACCATCAATTCTAGAAAATATTTAACTGTAAGTACCGTGTTTGTTACGTAAAAATTGGTTATTTCCTCAATTGAATCCTTGTTACTGTTTAAAAGGGGCATACTGCCTTCTTCAAAATTTTCAAATTCGGGTTTGAAGCTTATTATCAAATAGTCGGGAGTATCGCCGTTTTTTAAAATTCTTGTAAGATTTTTAATGTATTTTTCAGTATCGTTAAATTGAACATGATGGGCGTACGACGTAGCTCGCATATTACCGAGTTCGCGATCAATACTCGTAATTGCCTCTTTTTTATTGCTTATAAAAATGGATTTGCAACGTTGCAGCGCAAAAAAACGCGAAATGTGTTTGAAATACTCATAATTGTTTCCAAGATAATACACATTTTTATTGATTAAGTGGTCGATAGTTTTCATTTTTTAAGAACTCTCCAATTTTGTCATTTTACTAATCCGCGAACGCACCATATTCAGATTTGCGAGCATGCAGTCTCTCTTTGGTTATCTGGTCGCGAAATATATAGTAGTAGTTGTTTGAATTATCCGCGTTTATCTGATTTATGTTGACTCGGTTTTCATATGACTTATTTGAACAGCCGTAAATCAAAAAACAGAGCGAGATAAATAACATAATTTTGAAAATAATTTTCATGATTTTAGTATAAAAATCAATAATGAATTATCAAGGATTTTTTATTTATATTTTTGGTTATTTATAAAAAGTGTGCTTTCTGGGTTTTAAAATTATAATTTATGAGTTGTTTCTGTTTTTTTGAGAGAAAACCACGACTGCTTTTTTTATTGCTTTTTATATTATTGTTGTTTAGTTCTTGATAAAAACAGTAATAATGGCCTTATTGGGTCTAACAATAGGGAACTTCGAAAAATTACAATGTTCCAGAGGGCAGCATGGTTTAGGTGCCTATTCTAAAGGAATTTTTCGTATTACCCGTGGGATTGTTCTGACAAGAATAACCTACAAGGGAAAGTTCCTTGTTGAAAAGTTAATAATTAGAAGTTACCAATAGTAATCAGGGGTAAGCAATGAAAGTTGTTCATGTCTTAAAACGTATTGAAACGATTGATCAGGACATCAAAGAATTGAAGAAACTGGAAAAATCGATCGCATCAAATAAATCTTTTTCAACGCCTATTTTCATCTCGATTGAGCAGCAGATTAACCTTTTGCTGGACGAACGAATAAAACTCTTTGGTTTGGAGCTTGCTAATCCCCCTCAATCTCTACTGGATGCTGTTGGAGAAGAAGAGGAAGAGTTCAAACCTCTATTAAATACCAAAACCACCAAGAAGAGCGCCAAAAAAAGCAGTAAAAAGTCTTCATCTGCGCCTAAAAAGAACAAACAGCAACCAAAGGAATCTACAGATGACGAAGATGATGATTTGCCAATGAGGATGTTGACTCAGGAGCAGATTGATGCTAAAATTGATATTATGTCTTCAGTCGAAGAAGAAAAGCCAGGATTGGGCCTTGACAAGGATAAGCTCAACGATGATTCGGTGAAATTGCTCGATATCGCCCTTGACAAGGGACGGTCTAGCGACGAAAATGTTCTCCCAAAAGAAAAAAAGAGGGTTCGGTTTTTTAAGGATAATTTTCCGGGCGGCCACTACTGAGAGTTTCGGGTCGCGTCATATATAATAAGCCTCACGATATAAAGGTTGCCGATGAAGGACGCTACAATTATTTCTTATCCAGGATATCATGATGACTATCTGCTTTCACTCACAGGGTTGCGCTCAAGATATATGGTCCCTTTCGCGGGGCGCTATCGTGTAGTGGATTTTACATTACGTAATGCTTTTTTTTGTAAGGCTAAAAATCTTTTTATTTTTAGCCGTGTAAATGATGATCTTGCTTTCTATGTTGAATCTCATCCGATTGTCAAAACAAACAAAACAACCGTTGTTAAAACCGTTATATCCGAAAAAACCGAAATCAGAATGATTTATGATATGGTAAAAAGTACCCAGACAGCATATTATATTCTTCATTGCGGTGACAACCCTGGTTTTATCAACTTTTACAAGCTGTTTGAGAAATACCAGACAAAAAAGGCAGCTACAATACTCTTTAAACTTAAATTAGGTGATAAAGCCTCTCTTGCTTATACGATATTGATTACAACGCGCAAGTTTCTTCTTTCTGTTTTAAAAAAAGCTTTGAACAGTAACGAAACCTCGCCAAATGTCTTCGAGATGATTGTAAACATGCTAATTAATAAAGGGGTTTTGAACTCGACTTTTAAAGCCACTTATTGGCCGATTAGATCTGTTCCTGATTATTATGATTATAACATGTTTCTTTTCAAGGATCAGGCAAGTTTTAACCGTATTTACGAAGACAATCTTTTGTTAAGCGGTATCGAACGTGACAATACAACTCAGATAGGCCCTTTTGCCAAGATAACCCGTTCTTATATCTCTGATGGATGCATCCTTAATGGAACAATAGATAACTCGATTATTTTTCCAGGAGTAATTGTTGCGGAAAGAGCCGTGGTTCGTGATTCTATTCTTTTGCCCTATGTCGGAATTGGGCAACAGAGTGTGATTCAGCGTTCTATAATTGATGAATTCACTGATTACAATCAGAGTGATATATTATTTAATATCTCGGAAAAGGTACGTATAGGTTCTGACGAATTACAGTTGAAAAATAATGATTTTCCTCGTTCCATATATAATGCTATCACTCTTATTGGTAAAAATAGTATCATTCCTTCTGGAGTAAGAGTTGGCGCTGCGTGTTATATCGCGTCAGGAGTTTCTTCGTCTGTCTTTGATGAGAAAAAGACTCTTTATGACGGACTTTCAATTTTGAATAGACTGGTTAAAAAGGAATGATGGGTGAGGTTAAAAAACCGCGACGTTACACTGCCTCTAGCTCCGAAGAAAAAATATCAAAATATATCGAAGAAAATAGAAGGCGG
Organism: Spirochaetota bacterium; assembly: GCA_035447445.1. GTDB lineage: Bacteria > Spirochaetota > UBA4802 > UBA4802 > JAFGJZ01 > JAFGRW01. Next base: position 10,329 of record DAOTGZ010000002.1, read on the forward strand.
GATGGCTTCCATCTGAAAAGTATGGGCAAGGTTTTCCCTATTATGTTTGTATCGTATAGTAAAAAGAGGCTGGAATTTTCTTCACCTAAACAAATACACTCAAAAAAACTTAGACTTTACTGGAAAAATATCTACCATTGTGAACTTGATACGGTTGCAATAGCTGAACCACGACCATCAGGTGAGCACTTTATCTATACTGTCAAGATCAGACATCTTTTAACTCCAGAGAGCCAACGTTTCGAGCTACGCTATACCGTACCAGCTGATGTCTATAAGATAGGCAAAATCACTATACCTGTAGTTGAAGAAACAGCAGTTTCGATACTTAATAGTGATGATTATCAGAATTGCAAAAAAGAGATGCTGCAGAAGCTTGAATACTATGACTTTTTCAGAATTTTCCCCTTCCAGAGTGCTGGAGCACCAAGCGAAGTTGTTTTTTCTATGATTTCAAATACAATACTTTACCTTAAAGATATTTCTCAATATAATAATTTTATTGAAAAAAACTCAGCATTCTTTGACGTTCATAAATCTTTGCGTAGTCACCTGCTTAACAGGCTAAAAACTCTTAATCTGCGCTACCACTCGCTTTTGGTTAGACCATTTGATTACGTGACTATAGCAGGTTCGCAATTTACCCTAGCTTATTTTGTTGTTGCCCGCAGCAGTGAAGAGATAACTAATGATGACATCTTATATCTTGATCGTATCGCGCATGATTTTTATCAATCGCTTCAGGTTTCATTGTATAAAGTGAATAACTGTCAAGGTAGAATATTGAACTTGTCTGTCACAGGTGCCAGAATTTTTTTTAAACGTGAAATGGTAAACTGTATAAGTGTTTCAAGTGAGATGAGTGTTGTGTTTAGTGTCGTTGGAGTAGCCGATATTTCAATTGCTGGAGAAGTTGTTTATATCGAACAAAAGAAAAACGGAGTAATTATTGGTTTTGTTTTCCGTAAATCACCTTTTGGAAGCCGATTGGGGAAGTTCCTGCATGAAACATTTCAAAATCATGGACTCTCAATCTGTTAATAGCCGTTTTTTTGGAGATAACAATGGGTTTTCTGTCAAAAATAACTAGAATTATGCTGTTTGTTTTGTTTTCTTCGGTAGCTTTGGCTGATGAGATCGCCGTGATGCCTTATCTTGTAGAAACTACCGAAGTTTCTGCAAGAAATAGTCTGGATGATGAATACGCCGGATTACTCGGGATTGCCGCGGCAGTTGAATACGGGCTAGACTTTTACAGTATGGATAACCTGAAAAAGGATCTTAAAAATATTGGAATTGATTATCACAGCATTTTAACTGCCGATGACCTTAGACTGCTTGCCAAGAGAAGGATGCTCAAATATATTGCAACAGGTACAATTTATAAGACATCCAACGGTTACACTGTAAAAACTGTTCTTTATGATAGTAAAACTGACCAGATCGTAGCCAAGAGTTCTGTATCCGGCCGTACCCTTTTTGACACTGCAAAAAAAGATTTACATGATATTTTCAGATATATGCCGACTGCCAAAACGGGTTCAAAAACCGTAATCGCTGAATCAGTTCTATTACTTGATTGTTCTTATAATATGATTAACGAAAAAGTTGCCTTGATTGATTCACTAAAAAAGCATTATGAGACAATCTTTCGACAATATCCCGGTAGCAAAGTATACTGCCTCGCTTTTAATTCTCAAATGAAATCAGAAACCAGGAGCTTTTTTACATCAGGAGCCTTAAATAGTTATCTGGACAATATCAAGTTTAATGCATCTAATAACGACAAATCAATTCGTTTGGCACTGGATAGTGCTGTGTCAAACATAAAATTTCAGAACGGTTCCTTGCGCTATATCGTATTCCCCTTCAACTCTAATATGAAAAATATTTCATATTTTACACGATTCGCAAATCAGGTTGCCGCCAGAAGGGCTACTGTTTATCCCGTGGTGGGGGCAAAGGTTGATATCTCAAATAATGCTGCCTTAACATCTCTTGCCGAGAGAACTGGAGGAAATTTTTATCCTCTCTTATACCATCAGACGTTTTTTGACCGTAAAGCAGAGAGTTTTCATCTTTTTATGAGGTCCGGACGTCTTTATTTCTCGGAACTTCCATATCCGCAGTGGAATTCAGAGTTTAAAAGCGGTGAAGTGAAACAGCAGTTTGATGTCCCAACCTGGTTAAACCCATACAACCTGGAAAAATATTATAGAGATGGCCTTAAAAGGGTTATCGTCAAGAGTAATCCGCTTGAAGTAAATTCAAGATTTGTATTTGCGGATATTATTGATAGGTTTAATAAAAAGAATAGTAGGTCTGGTTACAGTGTAACAATAGCCAGAGTAATGCTCAGTTCTGTCAATGGGTCGGTATGGGTTGATGTCAAGGATCGTGAATCTTTAGGATATTTTTCTCGGTTAAAAAAATCGGGTGTTTATAGTTTGATTGGAGTCCGGCTTCAGGTTGATAGTGACTCTGTATATGGATACAGTATAAATCCAAAGGCTTTTGTTTTTTCCGTTCCCCAGGATTCTGTGCCGGAGTTGCTTAAGGTTGATTTGAACGATTTGCTTGGTAGCCCTTCTTCATATACAGAAAAAGGGCTTCTTGAACCACCTGTCTGGTTTATAAATGTCAGGGTTCAAATGATCGATTTAAAAACCGATGTTAAAGACATAAGATCTTAAACAATATAGAGGTTCTTGATAAAGATTTTTTAATTAATGTCGACAAAAACATGTTTATGTGATATGATCATATTTAATTGTATATTTTTTTATCGTAATTAGTTTTAATTATCAAATGTGATTAATTATATTTAATGCTATAATTTGATAAAATAACATTAGTTAAGACGACAGATAAAACAAAATGATAATTTGAAATCTTTAATAAACGAGATTTATACTGCATTTTTTGGGAGCGTTATGAGGATTTTTGCTGGTTTTATAATAATATTGATATTCATGCCTGTTTTTGCTCAAAGCAGGCAGTCGGTTGTGATTACAGATTTTTATAATACATCACGTATTAAAACTTCGGATCACTATTCCACGATTGTACCTGATAATATTAGAACCGAATTAGATCGAACCGGTTATTATTCTGTTAAACGTACAGTCGCGAGGAATATTGAATTAGATGAAGATGGTATTAAAAAAGCTGCTGTTGAATCAAATGCTGATTACTTTATTACCGGTGAATACACTTCCAGAGGTGGAGAAATTGGTGTCAGTGCGCATGTGTACGTAAAAAATATCGATAAAGTAGTTACGATAGTGATGGAGCCTAAAAGAGTTGGTGTTTTCCTTAATGAAATAATAGATAACATTTCCTTAAAAATAGGTTTCGAGTTGCAGAAGTATCGTGATAGGTCTGGAGAGATGCCGGTTATTGAACCAGCATCCTCTGATTTTAGTTATTATGCCGAAATTATTATCAGTTCGCCCTTTCCAGACATGCCGGTTTATTATACCCTTGACGGAACTCTTCCCGGGCCAGGAAACGGGTTTCGCTATAGTAATCCTTTTACTGTTTACAATGAAACTGTTGTGAAGGCTGTCTCGATTGATAAAGAGGGAGTTCCGTCGGATGTTGCTGTTAAGAATTTCCGCCCGCTTTTTGTCCCTTCTGTTTTTGATTTTAAGATTCTTTATGGAGTTATGCAGTTTGTTAGTTCTGGTGATGATGTTGAATCGCCAATTGACACAACCATTATTTCAGTAGTTCCGGTTTTTTACCTTGGAGGGTTCGACACATTTAAGAAGACAGCTGTTGCACGAAATTTGGGTTTTGGTGGATGGTTTGATTTTGCAAATGCTGACCTTGATGGTGGTTATCAATACAAGATACAGGGATACAGCGGTGGTGTTTTTCTTCGGTTTAATCCCTTTAATAACTTGTCTTTAGAGATCCCTTTTACTGTAGGCAAGATGCGGACTTCTCTAATTGAAGAAATGTCAGTTTATGAAAATATTTTTTCAGAGCCAGGTGATACACTTGCAAGTGATCTTGAGACATATTGTAATAGTGGCATAGTTGCTACGTATCGAGTAAGCAATTTTCAATTTATTGCATCAGCTACAATGAAATATATTCTTTCCGACGACGACCCTACAAAAATTCTTGTGTATCAGGCAGGTGCTGGTGTCTGCTACTGATTTATTATTGTTTGATTGTGGAAATAGTACAATTAATTCCGCAATAAGCCGTAATGGTGAGTTTCCGGATAATTTTTTTACATTTAACCATAAAGATAACGATATTGAAGATCAACTTGTCTCTTATATCCGCAAAAATGGAATATTTAGAGCTGTTTTTGTGTCTGTTGTTCCCATGCTAACACAAACCTTGCTATCTGTATTTGATAAAGAAGGTGTAGCTTGTATCGAATTTTATGCGGATCAATGTGGGGTTTCTTCCTTATATACTAATCCAGGTAGTGACCGAATACTCTTCGCCTATTCAATAAAAACCTTTTACCCAGGGCGAGCTATGTGTCTAATTGATGCTGGAACGGCTTTAACGGTTGACGGTCTTGATAGAAGTGGAAGATTTTTAGGTGGTTTTATTATGCCGGGAGTAAAAACAGCTTTTACATCTATTGCTAGAGGTGCCGCACTTCTTTCGGGGTATGAGCTATCAATCTCGCATTCTGTTGGAATAGATACCGAATCAAGTTTTGGTTCCGGTTTATCTGTTTTATATTCCGGAGGTCTAAAGGCGGCAATAGAAAAAATATCGGCATTGTGCGGAGATAAGGTGGATGTTGTTTTGACGGGTGGGGATGGACCTTTGGTTAAAGAGCTTTTGTCTGATTGTTTGCTTGTTTATGATCCACTTATTCTTCTAAAGGGACTTGTTGTTTATTACTATAATTGTTCGCATTGATCTTTTGAAAAGGTATTAACCAAAAAAAGACTTGCAATATAGCCGGCTTATACAATAGTAGTATTGTAATGATTAAAAGAGTGGGTTTCCGCTCTTTTTTTATTTGGGAGACTGCGTTTCTGTTGGTCGCGTTGCTACCCTTTTGCCAGGTTTAAGATTTGAATCAAGTAAAAAAAGACCTCTTCATGTCACTTGCCGAACAGACCGCACTCCGCAGTGGAATTGAGATTTATGATATTGTTGTGCAGTTTCGCAAGGGAGTAGTCAGAGTCGATATTCGTATCGATAATGGTGCGACTGTTTCTCATAATGACTGTTCTCTTTTTTGTACCGACTATATTGAAGTTTTAAAAGAGCATGGTCTTGAAAACGAGGCTGCCGTAGAGGTCTCCTCTCCCGGTTTAAAACGTAAAATACGCAATCATAAAGAGTGGCTTCGATTTGAAGGCGCACCTGTGAAAGTTACTTATTCTGACGAGAAAGGGTCGGTAACAGTAAAAGGGGTTGCAAAAGAGGTCCTTAAGGATTCGGTGGTTGTTGTAGAAAATAAAAAAAAGCATGTTATAGGTTATGATACTATCCGGCATGCCAATCTTGATTACTGAAGGTCATAGAAAAGATGAATGTAAACTTTTTTGAGGCGTTGCATCAAATTGCAACCGAAAAAGGGATTTCCGGAGACGAATTGGAGCAGATTGTTGAAGCATCAATGGTTTCTGCCTATAAAAAACAGTTCGGTACAACCGATAATATGCGGGTTGTTTTTGATCGCGATAAAAAAACCATAGCGATAGCCTCCTTGAAGCTTGTTGTTCGCAAACCTCAAAATCCAGGTGAAGAGGTTGGTCTTGATGTGGCACGAGAGGTTAAACCGGATATTCAGATCGGTGATAGCATTGAGATGAATGATGATCCTTTCAAACTTTTTGGTCGAATTGCCACACAGACTGCCAAACAGGTGATCATACAAAGAATAAAAGAAGCTGAGAAAAATATTATATTTGTTGAGTTTAAAGCGAAAGAAAAACAGCTGATTAATGGTTTTATGCAAAGGCGTTCCAACAATACTATCTTTGTTGATATTGGACATGGTGGTGTAGAAGGTATATTGCCACGAAGAGAGCAATCTCCACTTGAGTTTTATAAGGAAGGGGATCGAATTAAAGCGCTTGTTTTAAATGTCGAAAATAAGACTAAAGGTCCAAATATTATTCTCTCTCGCGTTGCCCCAGATTTTATAAAAGAGCTGTTTAAAATGGAAATTCCGGAAGTATATGATGGAATTGTTGAAATAAAAAGGGTCGTTCGTGATCCGGGAATGCGTACCAAGGTAGCTGTAACCAGCTATGAGCGTGACATTGATGCTGTTGGTGCCTGCGTGGGAATGAAGGGAAGTCCTATTCAGGCAATCGTTCGCGAACTTGAAGGCGAAAAAATTGATATAATTGAGTATTCTACAGAAAAAAGGGTTTTAGCTGAAAATGCTTTGACTCCAGCTCGCATCAATGAAATTTATGAAACTCGAGATGGTGGTTTAATAGCTGTTGTTACTTCTGATCAGTATAATCTTGCTGTAGGTCGTGCGGGTCATAATGTGCGGTTGGCATCACAGCTCTGCGGCGTAGAGGTTCGCGTTAAAACTGAGGAGCAGTATAGGGAACTTGTCGAGTCTGATGATTCTATGCTTATGTCGAATCAGCTTTTCTCAGAACCGGTTGAGGATGAAACTTCTCTCACTGAACTTGATCTTGATTCTCGTACAATTGAGCTTCTCGAAAAAGGTGGTATTTTTTCTGTCGAAGAGCTTGTTGAAAGCACAATTGATGATATAAAAAATATTGATGGTATAGGCGAAAAAACCGCACGTCGAATTTTTGAGATTTTGGCAGAAGTTGTTGATTTTGAAGATGAAGAAGATGAAGAAGATGAAGAAGAATAGAAGTTGGCAAAACATAATAAAAAAGTAATTGTACTTAACCGGTTGTTTTAGACGGTTGTATAAAATATGAGTTTTAAAAGTACCCATAAGGAATTAAATGAAAGCAGAAGAAATTGCAAAGAAGAATTTGGTAAAAACTGAAGATGTGTTCAGCATCTGTAAAGACTTAGGTATTGAGTGTAAAGATGCCGAGAGTAGTCTCTCGGATAGTGATACCTTTCTGATTGAAAAGAAAATTGAGACTATTATAGCCGAAAAGAAAGCTAAAACTCAAAAGAAAGCGTCTACCGGTGTTAAAAAAAAGATTAAATTGAAAAGAAAAGTTTCGGCAGATGCGGAATCTCATGTAATTTCTGAAATAAAAAAACATTCCGATGAAACTGCTCCAGAAAAAACAGGAGCTGATAAAACTTCTCAACCAAAGAGCGCTGTAAAAAAATCTTCAGAGCGACCTGCTGATAAGTCTAGTGCATCTGCGTCTCGTCCAGTTCAGGGGCGACCTGCAGCTTCTTCTTCATCAAGGAGTAATACAGCACGTCCACAAGGTTCTGATTCAAGACGTCCTGCTTCTGGAAACCGTCCGACACAGGGTACTCGTCCTGCGCAAGGTACACGTCCTGGGCAAGCTGCACGTCCGACACAGGGTGCACGTCCGGCTCAGGGAGCCCGTCCCGGACAATCTTCAACCGGACAGCGTCGCCCGACAGGTGCGGGAGCTGCACCTTTTACTAAATCCACACAAGAAGTTCCTGTAGCATCAGAAGTTGGCGATAAGTCTGGCAAGTCAAAAAGGCGTAATCGTGAACGTGATAAAGAACGAGAAAATCTTAAGAATAAACGAAGTGAAAAACTTGATCGCGAACAGCGAGTATATAATAGCCACATTACAAAAAAACGAAAACCTGTTGTAAAACAGGTGCGTGAAGCAGTTACTCCGGATAGTATTGAAATAACTGAAAATATTTCTGTTGGCGACCTAGCCAAAAAACTTAATGTTAAAGCAAACGAAGTAATTGGAAAACTGATGAAATTAGGCGTTCTTGCCACAATTAATCAGATCCTTGACTCCGAAACTGCAGAAATTTTAGCTGAGGAGTACGGAACTTCTGTCAAAGTAGTATCATTATACGATGAAACCGTAATAAAAGAAGATGAAATACAAAAGGATATAGATGTTATTCAACGACCGCCTATTGTTACTGTTATGGGACATGTCGATCATGGTAAAACCAAGCTTCTTGATACAATAAGAAAATCAAACGTTACAGCTGGTGAGCATGGAGGCATAACGCAGCATATTGGAGCCTATAAAGTAAAAGTACATGATCAGTGGGTAACATTTCTTGATACGCCAGGCCATGCCGCCTTCACAACCATGCGAGCAAGGGGAGCGCGTGTAACCGATATTGTAATATTAATAGTAGCCGCTAATGATGGCGTTATGCCTCAAACAGTAGAGGCCATAAATCACGCTAAAGAGGCAAATGTTCCTATAATTGTTGCGATTAACAAGATTGATCTTCCTGAAGCTAATCCTGCGAAGGTTAGGCAAGAGCTTGCCGGGTATGATCTCGTGCCCGAGGAGTGGGGGGGGACAACACTCTATTGCGAAATAAGTGCTAAAAATGACATAAATGTAAACGCATTGCTTGAGCAGGTTCTTATGCAGGCCGAAATTCTTGAACTTAAGGCTAATCCAAGATTGAGGGCAAAGGGTTCTGTAATTGAAGCTAAGCTTGATCCGGGTCGTGGTGCTGTTGCTACTCTTCTTGTAGAGACAGGCACATTGCATGTTGGAGACTCATTCGTTGTTGGTATATATGCTGGTAAAATAAGAGCCATGTTTGATGATCAGGGGAACTCCGTTGCTGAAGCGGGACCTGCTATGCCTGTCGAGATATTGGGACTTGATGGTATACCATCAGCAGGTGATCCGTTCCAGGTTGTCGCCTCTGAAAAGTATGCCAAACAGATTGCGGGCAAGAGACAGGAGTTGCGACGTGTTGAATCTGCAAAACAGGTTAAAAAGGTATCTCTTGAAGATCTTAACGATATGATTAAGGAAGGAGAGGTACAGGATGTACGTCTCATTATTAAAGCAGATGTTGACGGTTCCGTTCAGGCTCTTAAAGATGCGCTTGAAAAACTGTCTACTGATGAAGTACGTGTTAAGGTGATACATGCTGCAGCAGGTGGAATCAACGAGTCAGATGTTATGCTGGCTTCCGCCTCAAATGCTATTGTTATAGGATATCATGTCAGACCTACTCCAAAAGTATCTGATCTGGCAGATCAGGAAAAAGTTTCGATAAAGACCTACAATATTATTTTTGAAGTTACTCAAGACATCAAAAGCGCTATGGAAGGCATGCTTAAACCGGATATCGAAGAAGAATCTACTGGTATGGCCGAAGTCATGCAGGTTTTCAAGATTTCAAAATTGGGAACAATTGCTGGATGTACAGTGATTAAGGGTAAGGTTCATAGAACGAACAAAGTTCGCCTTTTGCGTGACGGCGTTGTTCTTTTTGATGGAGATTTGAAATCGCTTAAACGCTTTAAGGATGATGCAAATGAAGTTGAAATGGGACAGGAGTGCGGTATAGGGCTAAATAAATTTAATGATATAAAAGTTGGTGATATTTTTGAATCTTACAGGCTTGTCGAAATAGCTAAAAAGTTGGGTGATTAAATTGTCATCATACCGAAAAGAAAAGCTTGAAGAGTTGATAAAAAGGTTAGTTGCAGGTCTTTTATTAAAAGAGATAAAAGATAGTCGAATTGGGTTTATTTCCATTTCAAGAGTAGAAATTTCAAAGGATTACAGTAGTGCTAATGTGTTTTTTTCGGTTTTAGGTAGTGAAAAAAACATTAAAGACTCATTTTTTGGTCTTGAGTCGGCTAAAGGGTTTATACGCAAAAAAATTGGTAAGAGTCTGAAATTAAGGCATATTCCTGATTTAAAATTTGTTTATGATGATTCCGTAGCGGAAGGAGTAAATCTGGTAAACCTTATTGACAAGGTAAACGCTCCCAAAGCAGATAGTCCGGATGAATAAAACGGCTTTCAATGATAAAGTTATACTTATCGACAAACAGAAAGGTTTAACTTCTTTTGATACAATATCTCGGCTAAAAAAAAAAGTCGGGATAAAAAAAATCGGTCATTCAGGGACTCTTGATCGTTTGGCATCCGGTCTTCTGGTAGTTGCGACAGGAAAAGCCACAAAATTAACCAGATATTTTCTGGATTCTGATAAGACTTACAATGCGGTAGTTCAGCTCGGTATAGTTACCGATACTCTTGATGCCGATGGAACTGTTGTTAGTTCTGCCAGTGTCACTACTGAGCATATGGCGGGGGTATGTGCCGTTCTCGATTCATTTGTCGGGAAAATCGAACAGGTACCTCCACTATATTCCGCGTTGAAAATAGATGGGAAAAGAGTGTCCGATCGCGTACGCGACGGTGAAGCTCTAACTTTGGGGTCAAGATCTGTAAATGTGTATTCCATAGATCTAATAAGTACTGATCCCGTCAGAAGCACTTTTGAAATGAGGGTGCAGTGCTCAAAAGGAACTTATATTCGATCTTTAGCGCGTGATATCGGGCAAAAGCTAGGGTGCGGAGCTTCCATACTGGATCTTCGAAGAACAGCCTCCGGTGAATTTTCGGTAGAGCAAGCAGTTTCTGTGGAGAATGTCTCGGCCGATGCTGATGAGCGGAATTATATTGTAACAATTGAGTCTGCGTTAAAATTCATGAATCAGGTTACAGTCGATAAGAGTGCTGTAACACGTATTATGAATGGAGCCTGGTTTGACGAGGGATCGCTTCTGTCTGTTGATAACCGTGGGTCGGATTACTGCGCGGTATCTGACGGTAAAATGGTTCTTGCAATAGCAAAGATCAATTTTAACGATTGGCACGTTGTTTATGAAAACGTGTTTAACTAAAAAGGAGCGCTTTGTCGGGTAATTGTAAATGTGTTATCCGGGTTTGCGTTGTCCCTGTATATGTTTTTTCTCTGAATATCGCGTTTAGCGTATGTGGGGTTTTGATATATACAAAAATTGGGCGGTTAAAAAAATTATAACTGCTATGATAAAATTATCTATAACTATTTGGAGAAAACAAAATGAAAGAAAAAAAAGAAGTAATCACACCTTATAAAAGACATGATTCTGACACCGGTTCTCCGGAGGTTCAAATTGCTCTTTTAACTGAAAGAATTAATCATCTTACAGAACATTTTAAAGTACATAAAAAGGATTTTCATTCCAGAAGAGGCTTACTGAAAATGGTCGGTCAGCGCAGAAGGTTATTGGATTACCTTAAAAAGAAAGATCTCGGCAAATACAGAGAGCTGATTGCATCACTAGGTATTAGAAAGTAATTTTGCCGAATACAAGGAGTTACACAATGTCTCATGATTATGAAGTTGAAGTAGGCGGCAAAAAAATTATATTTAGTACTGGTGAAATGGCAAAACAAGCGCATGGTTCAGTTACTGTGCGTCTTGGTGATACCATGATACTTGCTACAGCAGTTGCTGCTCCAAGCGCAAGTGAGGGACGTGATTTTTTCCCACTGCAAATTGAATACAAAGAAAAATATTATGCTTCGGGTAGAATTCCCGGTGGATATGTGAAAAGAGAGGGGCGTCCTGGGGACCATGAAGTATTGATCTGTCGTATTACTGACCGCCCTTTACGCCCACTATTCCCCAAAGATTTCTTGAACGAAGTGCAAATAGCCATTACCGTTATTTCATCAGATAAAAAGGAGTTGGCCGATGTACTTGCAATAAATGGAGCTTCGGCTGCTCTTTCAATATCAGGTATTCCTTTCCATGGTCCGGTTGGTGCTGTGCGTATAGGACGCATAGATGGAAATTTTATTGTAAATCCCACTGTGGTTCAAACAGAGGAGAGCGATATTGATCTAATGGTTGCCGGGACAGAGCGTGCGGTTACCATGATTGAAGGATCGTCTAAAAATATTTCAGAAGCCGATATGCTAGCTGCCGTTGAATGTGCACATGAAAATATCAAAATTATCTGTGCGGCACAGAAACAGCTTATGGAAAAACATGCTAAGCCGTTTATGGAATATAAGCCGAAAGAAAAAAACAACGAATTAGCATCGATAGTTAGAGAGAAGTATTACGCTGAAGTTGAAGCATTGATGAATATCCACATGAAAAAAGAGCGTGAAGCTGCCTATAACGCAATAGTTGAAAAGGCAAAGGCAGAACTTGAAGAGCGTTTTTGTGATGATATTGGTGAAGTTGAACCTATTATTCATGATATGGATAAAGATGTGGTACGTCAGGCCATACTTGATGGAAAAAGAACTGATGGCAGATCTCATGATCAGATACGCCCGATTACTATAAGAACCAGTGTTCTTCCCGGAGCTCACGGTTCTGCCCTTTTTACACGTGGTGAAACTCAAAGTCTGGGTACTGTAACTTTGGGTACCGAAAAAGATTCAATGCGTATTGATTCAATGAACGGTGATGCAAACCGTTATTTCTTTTTACATTATAACTTTCCTCCATATTCTGTGGGAGAGTGTGGACGTTTCGGTGGTACCGGACGACGTGAGATCGGTCATGGAATGTTGGCCGAACGAGCATTAACTTATGCTATTCCTGATATTAAGGATTTTCCTTATACTGTTAGAGTAGTATCTGAAATTCTTGAATCTAATGGATCATCATCTATGGCATCTATCTGCTCAGGTTCACTAGCTCTTTATGATGCGGGTGTAAAAACGAAGTCACCGATTGCGGGTATTGCAATGGGACTTGTTCTTGAAGGTGATCGCCATGCTGTCTTGTCTGATATTCAAGGGTTGGAAGATCATCTTGGAGATATGGATTTCAAGGTTGCTGGAACGGAAGATGGTATTACCGCGTTTCAGCTGGATATCAAGATTGAAGGTATAACATCTGAAATTATGCGAGAAGCACTTGAGCAAGCTCGTAAAGGACGTCTTCATATCCTCTCCGAGATGAGTAAGGCCCTGCCTGTACCTCGCGAAGAGCTAAAACCGAATGCTCCACGTATCAGTGAGATTAAGATCCCTACTGACAAAATAGGGGAGCTAATTGGTACTGGTGGTAAAAACATCAAGGGTATCATAGAAGAGACAGGTTCGGAAATCAATGTGAGTGAGGATGGCACAGTTAGAATATATTCTTCAGATCAGAGTATACTTAATGCCACAAAAGAACTTGTTGAGCGTTCTATTGCCGAAGTCGAAAAAATGAAGATTTATGAGGGTACTGTTAAGCGTATAGCCGATTTTGGAGCTTTTGTTGAAATTTTGCCCGGTAAAGAGGGGTTGTTGCATATATCCAAAATTGACCACAAACGAATCAAGCAAGTTACCGATGTTTTACAAGTTGGTGACAAGGTCAAGGTAAAGGTTATGAATGTTGACAAAGGTGGCCGTATGGACCTAAGCCGTAAGGATGCACTTCCACCGGAATCGGAGTGATGTTATCAGTACGATGAAAAGATATACTCTTGCGAACGGTCTTGTTGTAATTATGCAGCCCATAGAGCATGCAGTGTCGGCTTCAGTTGGTCTTTGGGTTAAAACTGGATCGCGAGATGAATTGCCTGAACAGTATGGATATGCTCACTTTGTTGAGCATATGCTGTTTAAGGGAACTCCCCGATATACCGCAAAAGAGTTGGCTCAGCTTGTTGATCGCATCGGCGGTCAGCATAATGCGGCCACAAATAAAGAATATACCTGCTATTATTTGAATGTAGTATCAGATTATTGTGTAACCGCTGTAGATGTTCTTGCTGATATGTTTTATAACCCCCTTTTTATTGACGCAGAAATCGAAAAAGAGAAGGGTGTTGTAATTGAAGAGATTGGCATGTACGAAGACACTCCGGATGAGCATATTCACGATCTTTTTACTTCCGTAATGTTTAACGGACACCCTTTAGCTCATCTAATATTGGGAACCAATGAGAGTGTTTCCTCAATTTCACGCAATACTATAACCTCATTTTATGATTCTTGTTACGGTACTGGCAATAGCGTACTTGTTGTTGCAGGTTGCTTCGATTTGGAAGAGATTACTTTGAAAATTGAAGAGTGTTTTGCGCAAAAAAGAGGATATGAAAAGAATATTGACCTCTCTTCTGTGTATTCTCAAATGAATACTGAGCGGATATACCGGCACCATGTGGATAGGGAACTTGAACAGGTCCATTTTTGTCTAGGTGTTGACGGGTATAAAAAACAGGTTGCAGATAGATGGGCTCTTTATCTTGTGAGTACAATACTTGGTGGGAGCATGTCTTCTCGTCTCTTCCAGAGGGTACGCGAAGATGAAGGACTCTGTTATTCCGTTTATAGTTTTCATTCTTCTTATAGAGATACCGGAGCTTTTGGTGTATATTGTGGCACATCTTCTGAAAAGTATGAAAGGGCACTTAAACTTATACTTGACGAACTGGATATTATTGTTAATAAGGGTATAAGCGAGAGTGAACTGGATGATGCAAAAAGATTTATGAAAGGTAATCTTGCACTTTCACTTGAAAGCATTGAAGTTCGAATGGGGCAACTTGCTCGGGATGAGATACATTACGGAGCTTTTAGCTCTTATGATGATATAGTAAAAAATATTTTTTCTGTTACAACGGCTGATTTTGACAGAGTTGTGCGGGATCTTTTTAATAATAAGCGAATTTCACTGGTTTCAATCGGAAATAAAGTAAAGTACGACGACAGGCCGCTTTATATCGGTCAATAATGAGGAATAATGGCACCAAGAATTGACAGTTTAAACAGTACAATAGGCGATGGATCGGTTTTTGAAGGTAAATTTTATATAAATGGATCTTTAAAAATTGATGGAAAGTTTGAGGGTGAAATTAAGACTGATGAGGAACTTGTTGTTGGTGAAACCGGCAAGGTTAGGACAAATATAGAAGCCAAATCGGTTACTGTTGCCGGTACAGTTATAGGCAATATCAAAGCACTTAATGAGGTTAGACTTCTTGAAACAGCAAAGGTTCTTGGTGATATAGAGGCTCCTAATGTTTCTGTGCAGAAAGGTGTTGTATTAACAGGACGTATAAATATTTGTGGTGAATATAAAAAAGATTTGGAAAAAGTCGTGGAAGATTCATATAACTCGACTCCTTTGGAAAAATATAAAAAACAGTAATAATAAGGCGTGATATAGATCGGATATTGCACTTTTTTCCAACCGAATGGACGGATTTTAAAAAAAGTGTGCAAATTTTGAAGATGTGCCGATATATACGGTATACGGTATAAATATATGCAGAAATTTACAATACGAAAGCTCTCTGTTTCCCGAATCCATAATGAGATTATGTTTGTTTATCGTGGAAAGGAAAACATATATGTTAAGAAGTTTACATTTAGTGTAAATCGTCTGTATCACCGTTTGCTCTATTTTGTTGGAGCTTCAGTTTTGACTATTGCCTTGGTAATTGCTCTGCCTTTCGGAGGAAAGAACGCCGATTCGAGTACACCAGAAGATGAAGAACTTAAAAATGATATTCTTCTTTCCGATGAGACTGATTTTACAGAACAGGATAAACGTAAGCCATTGGCTGTACAGATTTATAAAGTGCAACAGGGAGATACTCTAAGTGAAATAGCGGCAAAGTTTGGAGTATCAACTGATACAATCTGCGGATCGAGTGGGCTTACTTCTTATGATTTTCTAAAAATAGGTCAGGTTTTAAAGATCCCAGATCGAGACGGTATGCTTGTAACCGTTAAAGAAGGCGAAAAGCTAATAGACATTGCCCAAAAGTACAAGATTCCTGTTGAAAATATTATGGCTCATAATCAGCTATTAAACCCTGACTTTTTGCCAGTAGGGTATGATATTTTTCTTCCCGATGCTAAGCCGCAAAATATAATAAAGGGTTTTATGTGGCCTACATTCTCACGTAGAATTACTTCGGCGTATGGTTGGCGAATTCATCCGATAAGTGGTCGACGTCAGTTTCATCATGGAGTTGATATTCGTTCGCGTTATCAAGATATAAAAGCAGCTAAATATGGCAAAGTAACTTTCGCTGGCTCAATGGGAGGGTATGGTCGTGCAATCATTATAGCTCACCCAGGCAATCAGAAGACATTATATGCGCATTTGTCAAAATTATATGTTAAATCTGGCCAATATGTACGCCAAGGACAAATGATTGCGCGTAGTGGTAACTCCGGTTATTCAGCTGGGCCTCACCTCCATTTTGAAATAATTGAAAATGGTAAACATATAAATCCGAGACGTCATCTCAAGTAATCTTTGCTTGTGACTGTTTATAATTGCGTGTCATAAGAAAAAAATACTTGCTTCAATTAACCTCTCCTTTAAAGAATCTAAAAACAAAGCAGTTATGCTATTTTCTTATCTAATTATATTTTTCCGGAGATAAAAAATGTGGAATCGTATTAATTTCTTACTCGAGATAGGTTCGGAAGAAATTCCTGCCGGTTATATATCGCCTGCCTGCCAAGTGTACAGCGATTTGTTTGAAAAAAAGTTTAATGATGCTTCAATAAAATTTGGTGCGATTCATACATTTGCTACTCCAAGAAGAATGGTTATAGCCATTGAAGAGCTAGCAGATAAGCAGTTAAGCGAAACTGTTGAGGTGCGTGGGCCGGCCGTAGAAAAGGCTTTTGATGATAACGGTAAACCTACAAAAGCCTTGGAAGGTTTCTTAAAAGCTAGCGGTGCGACAATTGATGATATTGACAAACGTGATACCGGTAAAGGTATCTATGTGTTTGTAAATAAAACAACTCAGGCTGGAAAGACTGTTGATTTATTGCCGTCAATGATTGAAGAAATTATTGGTTCTGCAAATTTTCCAAAAAAGATGAAATGGAGCAATAAGTCAATATCTTACCCTCGACCTTTGCGATACCTGCTTACACTATTTAATGATAAATGTGTTGAATACTCAATTGACGGTATAAATTCTAATAATAAGACCCGTGGACACTATATTCAGCATAATGGAATGATAGAGGTTGCATCGATAGCTGGATATCCTGATCTGTTGAAGAAAAACGGAGTTATTCTTGATCAGCAAGAACGTAAACAGATCATAAAAAATGCTTTAGTAGACACAGCGAAATCTTTGGATGCTGTGCTGATAGAAGATGAAGAACTCTTCGAGACAGTAACATATTTAGTTGAAGATGTGAATATAGTTGTTTGTTCTTTTGATAAAGAATTTTTACAAATTCCAGATATAGTTTTGATAGCAGAGATGAAAGAACATCAAAAGTATTTTGCTTTAAGACAGAAAGATGGATCTTTGCTCAACCGATTTTGTGTTGTAAGTAATAATCCCGCAACGGATTTTGTTAAAGAAGGTAATGAGCGTGTAATTGCAGCCCGATTTAGTGATGCTGAATTTTTTTACAAAGAAGACCGTAAGCATAAACTTGCAGACAAGGTAGATATGTTAAAGAGTGTTCTGTTTCATAAAGACCTCGGTTCTGTATATGATAAGGTTGAACGTGTTAGAGCTGTTTCTCGAGAGTTTGTTAAGCGATTGAAAATTGACAATAATATAGCCGGTAAGATTGATAGGGCGGTTACGCTTTGTAAAGCAGATCTTAATACCTCTATGGTTTTCGAATTTACCTCTCTACAGGGTAAAATTGGAGCTATTTATGCCTTGTTGGATGGTGAAGATTTTGATGTGGCTTCTGCGATTGATAATCATTACAGGCCTCGCTTTCAAGGGGATGAAAAACCTTCTGATATAATATCGTGTGTGTTATCTCTTTCCGAGAAAGTTGATAATCTTTTTGGTGCCTGGTCGGTTGGTAATGTGCCTAAAGGATCGCAGGATCCATATGCATTGCGCCGACAGGCTTATGCTATAGTAGATCTTTTGATTTACAATAAGATAAATATTGATTTAAATAATCTTTTTGAAGTGGTTGCTTTAAATTATAAAGATGGCGCCCAGTTAATTGAGCCAATACTGGATTTTATTTCTGTAAGAGCCAAAACTCGTTTTCAGGAAGATAACATTCAGTATGATGAAATAGACGCTGTTTTAACTACAGGCTCGCGGGATTATTATGAATTGTATAATAGAGCAGCCAGTATTCATGAATTTCGTTCCAGAAATGATTTTTCAAAGATGCTTGCCAGTTTCAAAAGAATGAATAATATTATTACGTCATATTTAAAAAAGAACAAGGATTATCAATTTGGTTTCGACAGAAATAAATGTTCGACAAGACAAGAGACAGCGTTAGTTGATTATTTTCTGGATAAGAAAGATGTTATATCAGATTTATCTTCAAAACATGAGTATACTAAGATATTTGAATTACTGATAGGTGCTGCGGGAATTATTGATGATTTTTTTGATAACGTCATGGTAATTGATGAAGATCCGGTAAAAAGGGATTTGCGACTTGGCTTATTAAACGAAATTTTAATGCTATTTTCTGCATTTATTGATTTTTCGCGAATATCAGATTAATTCTGTGACAACAGATAATAATTTAAATGGTAGAGTTCATGCTTATGTAGGTAATGGCAAGGGTAAAACTACTGCCGCCTGTGGTTTAATGATGAGAACTGCCGGTTATGGCAAATTAGCTGTGATGGTACAGTTTTTGAAAAAAAGACAAACCGGTGAGTCCATGTTTGCCGGCTGGACAAATAATATAGTTATACGTCAGTTTGGAACTGAAGATTTTTATCGGCCAGGTAAGTCTGATATATTGCTTTACAGAAGATTATGTAGGCAAGGGCTTGATTTCGCTATTGAGAAGGCTGTAGATGCTTCTTTGATAGTTCTTGATGAGGTGTTAGATGCTGTCGATTACGGGCTTATTGTGATAGATGATCTTTTTTATTTACTTCATGATTGTACCTTAAATGGGACAGAGATTATTCTTACCGGACGTAAGGTTGACGATACATTGGCAAATCATTGTGATTTAATAACTGAAATGACAAGTGTGCGTCACTACTATGATAAGGGTATAAGTGCTCGAGAGGGCGTGGAGTTCTAATGCGGCTGCTTTTGGTTGAAAATGAGTTTAGTGAGTTGTCTTCATTCTTGAATACGCATGGTTATGGGGTTGAGAGGACTTCTGCTTCTTCATTTTTTGATATGCTTAAGGTGAGACAAGATTTTAACTTTATTGTATTGTACATGGAGGAATGTGATAAGGAGACTGCTTCATTAATTATCTCTTATTGTTTGAATAATTCATTATGCTTTGTTGTTGTCTCTTCTGTTTTCACAGATGAATTAGCTTCATGGTTAAAGGAACATGGTGTAGCCAGGTTTGTAACTGTTGACGAAATTTTCAGGAATTCGCAAATTTTTCGTTTTGTTTTGGCATACGATGATATTGAGCAGTTAAGAATAGTACATCTTGGTTCTGATCTTGCCAGTCACCGGATAATAGAATCTATAAGCAATAGTTATGGAGTTTATTACCTTTGGGTAAATGACGAGAAGTCACTAATCGATAATGTAGATTGTTCTACTGATATGGTTTTATTGGATATTGGCTGTGTGGATTTTGACACACAGCATTTTTTGCACAAGGCTTTGTATAATCGTGATTTTCTTAAGACAATATGTGTACCATTCTCTTTTAACGGAGATATATCAATTACTGATATCAACTGCGGTTTAAACAGGTTAGCCAAAGTTTTCCTTAATCTTGATGAGTTGTTGGGATTTCTTGCAAGATATTATCATGAACGAGAACTTGTTTGCGCTATGCATGCACTGAAAGAGTTTGTACAGAAGTATTGCGAAGATGGTTGTCTGTCAAAGAGTTCTCTTCAAGTTTATCATGAAAAGGGTGATTCTTTTTTCGAACATTTTTTGCCAGATGATGACTATTTTGAAGGTATGCGCGAACGATCGCAACGCTTGAACGCCGTTGGTTATAAATCCAGCATGTTTAGATGGCTTCTTTCAGGTTGGAGCCGTGGAAAAAACGGATCTCAAAATGTTTATATGCAGATTCGTGATTAGTTGAACGATAAGTATGATTTTTCTTGACGTTGCCGGTTCGCAGGATTACAATAATAATTATAGTATAAATTGGTTTTAAAAGGAATATATTTTGAAGGTTGGTGAGTTCTTACTTGAAAATGGTCTGATAAATTCTGATCAACTTGATGAGGCGTTGCTTCTTCAGAAAGATAACCCTGACCGGGTTATCGGTGAGATTCTGGTTACTATGGGTGTTTTTTCGAAAGAAGAGCTGATAATGGCTATGGAGATGTATATGGTCAGTACCGGTTTTGATCTCAATTTTATTGATGAGTGGCTTGATCAAGACGAGATTGATCTGCTTTCGGAAAAGATTGATAAACAGAAAATGTAAAAAAAAAAAGATTACAGCTATAAAAAATAAAGTTATTGACAGATAGAGTGCGATTTCTGATAGTTATTCGCATGATAGAATATGAAGATAAGACCTGCTTTGGCTGTGGCGAGGGAAACCCGCGTGGCCTGCAATTAAAATTAAAATATGATCCTGATACCAAGACTGCTTATGGTGAGTATACTGCTGGTCAGGATCTTGAAGGCCCTCCAAATATTATTCATGCCGGTATTCTAGCGGCTATTCTTGATGAGACCATGATTATGGTGAACAAGAATATGGAAGTTGTTGCATTAACAGGAGAAATAACTGTTCGCTATTTACAGCCAGCTTTCATCGAGGAGAATCTTTATATTCGAGGATGGCACGTGAAAAAGAATAAACGTGTTATCGAAAATCGTGCTGAAATTGAAAATGAGATGGGAAAGATTGTGGCACGAGCTAAAGGCAAGTATCTTGAGGTCGACGAAATACCTCAGCCTGAATAAATTGGCCGAAGTGGTGGAATTGGTAGACGCAGCGGACTCAAAATCCGCCGGAGGCAACTCTGTGGGGGTTCAAGTCCCCCCTTCGGCAATAGTGATCTTAAAACAAAAAAGCCGTCTTGCAGACGGTTTTTTTATGTTTAAATAAAGTCTTTAAAAGGTGCTTGCATATATACGTAACTATTATGTTTTGTGGTTATCTTAACAGAAGTGTTTAAGTGAATAAATTAAATATTTGAGGTATCTATGTCAGTATCGTCTTCAGATAATCAGAAAAAATTTGATGAATTTTTTCAAAGCATGGAGCAGGATATTTTTGCAAATGCGAATAGTGTACAAAAAGACGAGGGTAAACCTGTAAAGGAAACCGAATTTAGCTTTGATTTAAAACCAGAAGAGCTAGAGACGTATCTTAATAAATATGTTGTTGGACAACAAAATTCCATTGAAGTTATTGCTACAAAGGTATGTACTCATTTTAACAGGATGAAACTCGAAAAAGAACTTTCGGACGATGAAAGGGTTACAGGCTCGATCAAGAGTAATATTTTGCTGATTGGACCTACCGGAGTCGGTAAAACATATATAATAAAACTCATAGCGGATAAGATAGGTGTTCCTTTTGTAAAGGCCGATGCGACTAAATTCAGTGAAACTGGTTATGTTGGTGGTGATGTAGAGGATCTTGTGCGTGAACTTGTTCATGAAGCAGATGAGGATATTTCCAAAGCGGAATACGGAATAATATATCTTGATGAGATTGATAAAATTGCTTCTTCTTCGAGTGGGAATGGAATTGATGTTTCGAGGTCTGGTGTTCAGCGCAATCTTTTGAAATTAATGGAAGAGGCTGATGTCGATTTAAAAACTCCTCACGATCTTGCATCACAGGTAGAAGCCGCTATGGAGGCACAGCGAACAGGACATGTTAAGAGAAAAAAAATTAATACGCGCAATATTCTTTTTATATGTTCGGGAGCTTTTTCAGGATTACAGGACATAATTAAAAAAAGAATGAACCTTCAGGCTATAGGTTTTGATAGCGGAAATAGTGATAAGAAAGCATTTTTAGAAACGGAAATACTGGCTGAAACACGAACTGAAGATCTTCTTGAGTACGGGTTCGAGTCAGAATTTATTGGGCGTTTGCCTGTAACCGTTGTTTTGAACGATGTTAACGAAGATGTATTGTATCAGATTCTTAAAAATCGTTACAGTACGGTAGTTAATGGCAAAAAACTCGATTTTCTGGCTTACGGTATTAGGCTCTTCTTCGAAGATGAGGCTTTGCGTATATTGGCAAAGAGGGCAGCTTCGGAACATACTGGGGCAAGAGGTTTGCTTAGCGTATTTGAAAAAGTTTTGATTAAGTATGAAAAAATAATGCCGTCACTTCATTATGAAGAGCTTGTCGTTGATGCTGATCTGGTGAATAATCCGGAAAAGAAGCTAAAAGAGCTATTGTTAAATGACAATATAAAGGGATTTCAGTCTGATTTTTTGGCAGCTCATGGAATATATCTGGATTTTTCGGATGAGGCAATGGAGCTTATACAACAAAGGGCTTCGGTTGAACACAAAAGTTTTAAAGCAATATGTGAGGATCTTTTTCGCGATTATGCTTATGCCATTAAATTATTAAAACGGGAGCAGTTTACAATTACTGCGGAGGCGGTACAAGATTCCGCAGGTTATATTGAAAAATATATAAAAGATAACTATAAAAAGAGTTCAGGGAATGCATCACAGGATGATACTGATTTTGTTTAAGATAACGCATTAAGCTGTTTGGAATATCAGTAAATATGGGCAAATAAAGTTAAACTATTCGATATATTTACCTAGTTCCTCGGCGTAAGCGGTACTGTTTTTTATAAAGTCAGTTTCCCAAGCCGAAATAAATACTGAAAAGGATTCTTTGTAATATGGGAGTGGATAGCATGCTGTTATTACAAGGTCGTTTTGCGAGTCAATTGTGTATTTTGAGACTATCGAACTGATATTTATTCTATTTACAAGTTCAAGATAAGCCGTCTTTTGTGATAAAGAATTTTTTTTGTGTTTAAACCAAGCACGAAGCACTATTCCTCCACGTGTTTGAATTATATCAAAACCGGGTTTGGTCGGGTGCTTTACTATTATAGTACCATTGTTGATTTTAGCAAGATAGCCAAGATATGACAGATGGTCGATGATTTTTTTATGGACTACCGATTGTTCAGCAGCATTGATATTTAAGCAGACTATGAATATTGCAATAGTCAGTTTTTTCATGTTTTCTCCCAACAAATTAAGGCTATGGATTATGTTAATGGAGTGATTATTTTTGTAAACGTAAAATAAATAAAAATTTCAGATAATGCTTAATTGTATGTCTGTTAAAACTGTATTTGAGGTTTTTATGTTCGGTTCTTATAAAAAGATAGTATTTCTTGTTTTTCTTGTTACTATTTCAAGTTTGTCCTCACAGGAAAAATCTGTTGATCGACCTAGATTGATAGATAAAACATCTTTAAAAGCTCCAGCTTCTTTTACTAAACAATCAGTAAAATCAGCGGTTTTTGATATTCACATGGCAAGAGTGACTCTTTGTAGCCGCTCTTTTGAACAGGGAGATTTGGCATATCTTGAAATAGTACCTCAGGATGAGTCTAATCTTGATAGTATAAAGATAACATATTATGGTAAAAAAAAGAGTAAACGAACTATTGCATATATTCCGGTAACACGATTGAAATGGGGGTATCGTGCTTTTATTCCGTTGGATCCCGACTCGGATCCTGGTAAACACACGGTTTCTCTTTACTATAAAGCAAATGGGCGTGAAGTCCAGAAAAATCTTGTGTTTAAGGTTTTAAAACGTAATTTTGAGAAAAGTACTTACCCGTTATATTTTAAAGGTTATTCAACTGCTGGGAAATTAAAACCCGAGACTAAAAAATTTATCGAAGAATCCAGAATAAAAAAAGATAAGGCTTTCGCGTCAAGAGAAGATGACTATATAAATAACAGTCTGTCGCATCCGAGAGACATGCATTATATAACATCATCTTTTTGGGCAAAACGAACATATAAAAGATACAGAAGACTTAAAAACGGTAAGCGAAAGCGGTTAAAGGATACTGTAAAAATTCATAGGGGCATTGACTTAAGAGGAAAAAGGGGGACTCCTGTTTACGCAATGGCTCGAGGCAAGATAGTGCTCGCGGATAAGCTCTATTATGAGGGTAATATGGTAATTATTGACCATGGTAACCGGATATTTTCTTATTACATGCATCTTGACAGTTTCAGTGTAAACGAGGGTGATATTGTTTCCTCGGGTTGTGAGTTAGGGACGGTGGGATCAACTGGAAGATCGACTGCTCCGCATCTTCATGTCTCTTTGGTGGTTGCCGGTGTGCAGGTAGATCCTCTTTCGCTTCTAGTTTTGCCTATTAGATGATTCATTATGTGTTGTTGTTTTAAAAATTAAAATCTTTATGGCAAAAATATTTTTTTAAAAGAAGGATTTTAAGATATTACAGTATAAAATAGACTTTATAGAATTTATAATGTTTGATATAATGACTCTGTTTTGCATTTTAGGAGGAAAACAAAGGATGAAATTTGATAACTTTACTCGTGTAGAAGGCGATTCTTGCGGAACAATTCAGCTGTTTGGACTATCAACCTGTATTTGGTGCAAGAAGACTAAAGAATATCTGAATAGTAAGGGTATTGAGTACTACTATGTTTTTGTTGATTTATTGAATGAGAGTGAAAAAGAAGAAGCTAAAAAACTGATTAAAAAATGGAATAATGATATTTCATATCCAACGATAATAATAAATGAAAGTCGTTCAGTTATCGGATTTGATGAAGATGAGATAGACCGGGAGATTGCACGCAATGAGTAAAAACAATTCGAATTTAGAAGATTCTGAAATTGACGGTCTTTACCGAATAGTTGAGCGTGATGCTCATGAGGGCGGGTATTTGCTGAATCCTGATGATTCATTTACACGAGAATTGATTCGGGGATTGGTTGTAAACACCAAGCGCTATGGGTATGCGGCATGTCCTTGCAGATTAGCATCTGGTGATGAGGCCGAAGACCGGGATATGGTATGCCCTTGTGATTATCGTGATGCAGATTTGAATGAGTACGGAGCCTGTTATTGTGCTCTGTATGTTACTGAAGAAGTTGCTTCTGGTAAGCGAAAGTTAAGGCCATTACCGGATAGACGGGAAAGAGAGTTGGAAAAGAAAAAAAAAGATAAAGGTGAATCAGAAAAAAATATTTCAGGATTATCTTATCCGGTATGGAGATGTAGTGTGTGCGGTTATCTTGCGGCTAGAAGTATGCCGCCTGAAAAGTGCCCTATTTGTAAAGTGTCAAAAGAGCGATTTGAAAAATTTATCTGATTGAATTGATTATGCGTAAATGAGGATGATTTATTTGTTTTTTTGATCTAATATTATAAATAAAATTTATATAATGGCAGGTGTGATATGATTAAGCATATAGTCATGTGGAAACTTAAAGACGATGTTGATGGTTTAACAAAGGATCAAACAGCTCTTTTGTTAAAAAAAGAAATTGAATTAATGAAAGAAAAAATTCCGCAAATAGTTAAAATTGAGGCTGGAATTAATTATAATCACGGACCTATTGCGTATGATCTTTGTCTTTATTCAGAATTTGAAAACGATGACGATCTTGCCATTTACCAGGATCATCCGGATCATGCGGTTGTTAAAGAACTTGTTGTAAAATATGCTGAAAACGGAGTTGTGGTTGACTATGAGATATAAAATAATATTCAATATATTATTGTTGTGTATTGCACTTTCTGTTTTATCTTGTATTAAAAACAATGAAGAGAGTAGTAAAAATAATAAGGAGAAAAAGATACTAATGAATGGCGAAATAGTAATAACACTTGATTCAGAAAAAGCACCTTTGTCGGCCGAAAACTTTATATCATATGTTAAGGATGGTTTTTTTGACGGTACAATATTTCATCGTGTAATACCGGGATTCGTTGTACAGGGGGGGGGATTTACTCAGGAAATGGATCAGAAAAAAACAAAAGATCCTGTAAAAAACGAAGCAGATAACGGATTATCAAATGTTCGTGGATCAGTAGCGATGGCTCGAACACAAATTGTTGATTCGGCTACTTCTCAGTTTTATATAAATTTAAAAGACAATGTAATGCTTGATCATAAAGGAAAAGACGAACAGAATTACGGCTATTGTGTATTTGGTCATATTACATCGGGAATGGAATTTGTAGATAAAATTGCTGGAGTCAAAACTGGAAACTCTGGTTTTCATCGAGATGTTCCTGAGATACCAGTAGTTATCAAGAGTGCAGTATTGGGTGACAATGGTAAGACTGTTACGTTTACAATAGAACAAGCCACAGAGTAGGTATTATGGAAAACCGTGACATCGAGCAGTATTTCAAAGAGATGATGAGTGCCGAAAAATCGGCTGACCATTCGATTATTACTTCTCTTGAGAAAAAAGTTTATGATATGAAAAATTTAATAGAGATTGGGATTAGTCTATCATCAAATCTTGATTTTAAGAGTCTTGTTGACGCGGTTTTGTATAGTTGTATAGGGCAACTGTTTATAGATAAAATTGCTATTCTTTTACAAGTTGATATCGATTCGAACTGTTATTATATACATTCACATAAAGGATATGATATTACTTCCATAAGTGATGAAATTATCCTGGGAGAAAATTCTGTTTTGAGTAGTTTTCTTCAGGATCACCCTGAGCCACATGATTATGAGGCTTTAAAAAAAATTCCCGAGCTTTCTGAAGATCTAAGTGCAGTAGATGATTTATCCCCAATATTAATTGTACCGATGAAGTCAAAGAATAGTCTTAATGGTATAATAATAGTCGGGAACAAAATGCTCGGTACACCGTTTACTACCGATGAAAAGGAGTTTTTACGGCAGTTGTCAAGGTTTTCAGCGACTGCTGTTGAAAATTCTCGACTCTATCTGATGGCCACTCAGGATCGAATGACTCGTTTACATGTACATCATTTTTTTCAAGACAAGTTATTGGAAGAGATGAAGCGCTCTCAGCGAAGCGGCGAGCCTCTCTCTCTGTTTATAACGGATATTGACCATTTTAAAAAGTTTAATGATGTGTATGGTCATCAGCAGGGGGATACTGTATTGAAAGAGGTAGCACGTTTGATGCGTGAATCGGTGAGAGCAACTGACTGTGCTGCACGTTATGGGGGGGAAGAGTTTGCTGTGATTTTGCCCGGCGCTTCGCTTGAGTTGGCTTCTGATGTTGCCAATCGATTACGTAAGACAATTGAACAGCATGAGTTTCCGGGGCAAAATGAGCCTTTGCATGTTGCGATATCAGCCGGCGTCGCACAGTACGATCCGGAATGTGATCTACATAAGGAAGATCTTATAGAACGTGCTGATAAGGCTCTTTACAAGGCCAAGGAGTCTGGAAGAAACAGGGTTGCTGTTTTTAGATGAAATTATTTTAACGTTATATTAAAAAAAGTGATGAACAAAAAAAGTTCATCACTTTTGCTATTGCAAACTATTAAATTGTCAAATGTAATATGACTAATTCAGTTCAAAATATAAATCTTACTTTCGATCAAGAGTTGTAGTCCCGTCAATAATCCACTCTGTAAAATCCCAGTATTCACCAGATTTAACAAGGGTGAAAGTGTTTTTATGCTCCATTCCTAAATCATCATCATGGTATGCAGTTGCGGAACCAGTGTCTCCACTTTCGGACGTTGAGATGTCTGTAAATTCAAGATTAGCTGTTCCCACGGAATCTTTTAAAGTTTCCATACTTGCTATGCCCGAACCCCCGGCATTGGAGCCTTCTGAAAAGAGTACTGTAATTTCAGCCTCACTTCCTGAATTGTAGGCATCCTGAAGGTCGAGAACCGCATTCTTTATGCCATCAGTTTCGCTCTCATCGTCTTCACAGGAAATAAAGATGAGTAATGCAAGGATTATAGATGTAATTGTAAATAATTTTTTCATTTATTTGGTCTCCTAATAATAACATTTTAACGTCTACTTCGTTTTTTTCTAAGCTCATCTCTCTTTTGTTTTGCTTCAACTGCTGCTTTGATGTATTTAATATAGTACTTTTTATAAAGATCGTCTATTTCCATATATAATTTATTAATTTCTGCTGTACGATTAGATCGATCAATGGTTTCGTATGTTAAATCCGAAAAATCTTTAACCATGCCCATTTTATAGGCGTTTACTATCGCCCTAAAAGAGGCGAGATGAAGTTTCTGAGCTGCCTGAAAGGAGAGTTTTGCATTTTCCTCAAATTTGGCTGTGTTTCCATCGGCTTTGAATTTTTTTGCCAACTCATCGTATTTGATCTTTTCTTTCTGGTTAAACTCTTTTATTTCTTCCAGTTCTGTTATATCATTGTCAAGTTTTTTCATTTTTTTCAAAGATTCGTTAAGAACTGATTCTTCATTGCCTTTAAGCTGATTTTTTGAGTCACTAATCCATTTGTTCCACTCGGAGATTTTAATGTCTTCAACTTCTGATGGGTCACCTCCATATGGCACAGTGGTTTCCTGGTTAGCGTTTACAAGCACAGTTCGTGAAGAACCTGTAATAGCTACCCGTCCTTTTTGTACCTGTAGAACAGATGTTCCGTCATAACCTGCTGCAACAAGAAATTCTGTACCTCTAACAGCACAGACTGTCGACACAGTATTAACTTTAAAACCTGAATTATTGTTTTGAAGCTTGTCCATTTTAAGTTGAACTGTGCCACGCGTCATATCGAGAGATTGCACTTTCTTCTCTTCATCGATATCCTGTCCAATCGCTAATTGAGTATTTTCATTAACCTTAATAGTGTTGCCGTCCATATCGATCTGAATGTAGGCCTTTGAGCCTGTTTTAACGGTATCACCGTTAACAAGTTTTTGGTTCATACTGGCTTTTTGCCAAGTATCAGAGCCGAATGGCTTGATTTTCGCCTCTCCGACAAAAAACTTTATCTGCATGGCAGAAAATGCCGGTAAGGAAAAGGTCATGGCGAATAGTATTAATAGGAGTTTTTTTACAGTAATCATATCTTACCTTCTTTTTTGTTGGATTAACCGTTTTGCGATGAATAAAATAATATTAAAATACGGAAAATCCCTTTTTTTAAGTAAAAGAAAGACCATCTTTTGGAACAAAAGTAATTGTATAGTTACAAAAAATGATTAAAACAAAATCTTTAGCATCCATTTATTCATTGTTATACGGTATTGGCTAATTTTCAAGCCAATTAATCATTTTTCTAAATTTAAGGCACTTTATTGCTCTTGACATTGAACATAATTTGAAGATATGTCGTATTAATATGACTGTTATCGGTTGCATTTGCAATTTTATAATTTTGCCTGAATAGATAATATGATTCTCTTGACGTAATTTTATGATTATCTGTATATAAGTCATACGGGGGTAATTTATGGAAAAAGTAGAGATAAAAAGTGCTGATTTTACAGCTTTTTTTACCGCTGAAGATATTATCTGTCATAGTGATTTAAAAAAACGAAATGATTTGTTTTCTGCAATATTGAAAAATCTTGCTTATAATAAAGGCATTGGAAATGTAAATGATGCGTATAATGCAGTGCTCGAGCGGGAAGAGGGTTATAGTACAGTCCTCTCTAAAGGACTTGCTCTACCTCATGCTAGGTTATCAACAATTAGTGAGTTGGTAATAGGAATTGCTACATCGAAAGAGGGGATTGTTTTTGATGGTGATTCTGAGAATCCTGTTCATGTTGTTATTATGATACTCACGCCTAAAGATAAGCCTTCGCTCTATTTACAGGTTTTAAGTTCTGTATCAAAGGTACTTGCCCAAGAGGGGATAATTGATAAACTTGCTGAGTTTTCTGATAATAATGAGATGTGGCGTTTTTTAAACCGAAGCGGGCTTGATTTTCCGGATTATATTTGTGCTGGAGATATCATGAATAGTGATTTTTCGTCTTTAAAAGAAAACGCTACGCTTGAACAGGCAATAGATCTTTTTGTTAACAAAAATATGAACGATGTTCCCGTTCTAGATGCAGATGGTGATCTTGTAGGTATTGTTTCGACAAGTGAATTATTGAGAGTATGTCTTCCCGATTATATTCTATGGATGGATGATCTATCTCCTATTATAAATTTTGAACCTTTTTCGCATATTCTTCAAAATGAGAGTAATACTTGGCTTGCGGAAATTATGTCGTATGATTTTGCATCGGTAGATGAAAAAGATCCAGCGATTATGGTTGCTCAGGAAATAACAAAACATAAAAAAGGTCAGGCCTATGTTTTGCGTGATAAAAAATTGGTAGGTGTGATTACCATGCAGCAATTTTTAAACAAGATACTCAGGGAGTAAAAAATGCATAGTGATAATGAAAAAATAACACCCCGCCAATCCATGATCAGGGGAGGCATACTTCTTGCCGTAACTTTTTTTGCTGGATGGCTGGCATACTACGCGGGATTAACAGAAAATTCACAAGTTATGGCTGCGTCAGTATTTGTTTTGATAATAGGTGCTACTCTGCTTTTCTGGAACGCACGCCTTGCAATAGCTTTTATTGGTATTGCCATATTATTAGGTGGGCGGGTTTTGACTCTGGAACAGATGATTGTATCGGCAGAACTTGATATCATTTTATTTTTGGTTGGCATGATGACTATGGTTGGTGTGTTGAAAGACCTTGGTCTTTTTACTTGGATTATACAGCTTGTTATAAATATGAAAGCTATGAATGGCAAACTATTTTGTATAATTGTGGTTGTGATGTCGGCTGTAATGGCGAGTGTTGTAGACGAGGTTACTTCGATTGTTTTTATTTTAGCACTTATTTTTCAGGTTTGCGATACACTGAAAATTAATCCCGTACCCTTCGTAATGATTGCGGTTATAGGAACAAATATTGGATCAAGCGGAACTATGCTTGGGAATCCTGTTGGCATTTTAATTGGTACAAAGGCCGGATTCTCTTTTGCTGATTTTGTTCGCTGGGCAGCTCCGGTAATGTTTGTATCCCTTTTGGCTGCGCTTTTTATTGTACTAGTCTGGTATCGAAAAGATATACAACTTCTTACAGAGAGATTGGAGGCACGTAGAAAGATGCAACTTGGTCTTGGGCCGCTTGTCCGGATTCCCTTTAAACGTGGGCTTTTCATTCTTGTGTCTGCTGTTACTTTGATTGCTTTGCATCATAAGTTGGAAACTCTTCTTGGGGTACAGAAAAATACACTTTTAATTGTAGCGCCTCTAGCAATATCTGGAATTTTGATGGTTTGGAGAAGTAATCGTGCAAGGCATT
This sequence comes from Spirochaetota bacterium, assembly GCA_035447445.1. Lineage (GTDB taxonomy): Bacteria > Spirochaetota > UBA4802 > UBA4802 > JAFGJZ01 > JAFGRW01. The sequence goes on from DAOTGZ010000002.1 coordinate 41,424, forward strand.
ATATAGAAGCAGAAGTTGAGTGGTGGACTTTGCTTTTTTTTATGATGCTTTTTGCTGTAGCGGGTTCGCTTGAACATACAGGTGTAACAGAACATGTTGCGCATAACTTTGTTGGAACGTTTGGAAATAATCCTGTTGTACTAACTCCGATTATAATATTTGTGACAGCGCTCGGTTCGGCATTTGTTGACAATATCGTTTTTGTTGCGGCATTCATACCTGTTATTAAGGAATTAAATATGACACCCTTATGGTGGGCCATGCTTTTTGGTGCCTGTTTCGGTGGAAATATTACTGCTATTGGCTCTACCGCGAATATAGTTGCGTTGGGTATGATGGAAAAAAGATATAAAAAGCATATAGCTTTTTTTGAATGGATAAAAATAGGTGCTGTTGTTGGATTTGTTACCTGTGTGGTTGCCTGGATATTGATTCTTCTGTTGATGCCATATATGCCGGAAATGAATCAAATAGGACATTAATTTAGACATGCCTGGGGTGTTATTTGCGCTTACAAGTTATTTGCTGAGGTGATAGCAGGTTTGAAATATTTGTTAGTCCGAGGTTATTATACTGACTTGTTTAGAAAGTTCTTTTTTATCTTTATTGCAGTATCGCTATTTTGTTTAAACTGTTGTACAGGTAATGTTGAACGTGATTCTGAGGTGCTATCAAGGAATATTGTTGAAACTGTAAATGGTATCATTTATGAGTTCAAGGGAAATAAAAACACTCTTGTTTTTTACCTTGAAGGTAGTGGATTGCATTCGGTACTTGGGGTAAAAAAGAATGATGGCTGGAGCCATAGAACTTTTTCTTTTTTTGTTATAAAATATTTTAATGCCTTTGCTGATGTTGTTGTTATAGAAAAACCGAAAATGAAACCAGGTAAAGATCATTCCACTGACGGTGAAGTACTGGTTGCGTATACTTCAAGTAATTTAATTGATCACTATTCTGTCATGATTGACGATTATCTTGATAAGTCAGACGCTAAGCAAGTTGTTATTTTTGGATATTCTGAAGGTGGAATGCTTGCTCCAGCAGTTTATAGAAATCTGAAAAACAGTGATCGTATTAATAAACTTGTAATCGGTGGTGCAGGCGGCATGAGTCAGTACGAGCAATTTATGGTGCTTGCCGAGTCTTATGTAAAGATGCCGGATAAATACCGTCTTGAGTGCCGGGATATTCAAAGAGTTAGAAGCCGGGTTAGGACTTTTCCTGATTCAATTGAATTTAGTTTTTTGGGATTACCGTACAGAAGATGGAACAGTTTTTTTGATTTTTCTCCTGCTGATTATTATGCAAATATCGAAATACCGGTATTATTTTATCATGGCACTTTTGACTGGAGTGTGCCGGTTGAATCGACTAGTATGCTTGAAAAATTATATCCTGATAAGAATTTTAATTTTATGTATATCGATAAGATGCAGCATGTGCCAGAGGATGATAAGGG
>DAOTGZ010000003.1:0-42493 GCA_035447445.1 Spirochaetota bacterium
ATCAATTGTTTTCATGTGCACCATATTAATTGCACAAGATAATCAAAATAGCAACCAACATGACGAAGCGAATCCATATTGGCCCATGAATGTTATTTTTACAAATGCCACAACTGCTTCTTTTGCTGACCCGTATAATGAAGAAAAATCAAAAGTAGCAAAAGCAATCGAAGATACCAACAATAAGTTAATGGAAAAAATTGACTCTAAAAGAGATGAATTCGAAACTCTATTTCTTGCTAAGAAAAAAGACCGTAAAAAAATTATTCAATGCACAAAAGAGCTTTATGCCCTCCAAATTGATCTCGAACTTGCCAATATGGAGGCCAGGAAAAAAATGGATGATATTGACCGGAAAATGGTGGATGAGCTAACCGGTAAAGTTAACATCTGGACAGAAGAAATGCTAAAAGATGAATCTAAATACAAACGGTTTATTAATGAATTGAAACCGGACTAATCATATATCTCAGGAGCCGATTATGCAAAAATACATTGATAAAATTAATACCCTAATTGAATCCTTTCCATACATAAAGAAGTTTTCTGGAAAAACCTTCGTTATAAAGTATGGCGGTAACGCCATGGTCGAAGACAAACTAAAACGCGCATTCGCTCTTGATATGGTTCTTTTGAAATATGTAGGCATTCGCCCTGTTATCGTTCACGGTGGCGGCCCCCAAATTGCAAACCTGCTTTCCCGTGTTGGTAAAGAGTCTGTCTTTCAAAATGGATTACGTGTTACAGATTCAGAGACAATGGATATTGCCGAAATGGTACTTGTTGGCCAGGTTAATAAAGAGATTGTCAACATGATTAACATGGAGGGTGGACGTGCTGTTGGTCTTTCAGGAAAAGACGCAAATCTGATACTTGCCGACAAGATTTATCATCAGGATGGAGAAAATCAAGTTGATATAGGCCACGTAGGAACCGTTCGCAAAGTTAACCCTAGCATAATCGAAACTCTGGATAAAGAAAATTATATACCGGTAATTGCCCCTATTGGTGTAAACGAGCAAGGACAAACTTTTAATATTAACGCCGATACGGCCGCCGGGAAAATTGCTGAAGCTTTAAACGCCGAAAAACTGATTCTTTTAACAGATATTGAAGGAATAAAAAAAGATGATAAGCTAGTATCTTCGGCTACCATTGATGAAATAAAGCAGATGATAAGTGATAAAGTAATCAAAGGTGGCATGATTCCTAAAACAGAATGCTGCATCTCTGCTATCACAAACGGTGTACACAAAACTTCAATTATCGACGGTCGCGTAGAGCACTCTGTTTTATTGGAAATATTTACCGATTCTGGTATCGGTTCAGAAATAATGCTAAAACATGAAGATATATAATAGTTTTAAATATAAACGCGGATTAACGATTTTCGCCACCGCGTTTTTTTTTATTCCGTTTTTAACCGTGCTAATTTCAAACAGCTGCACTAAAGAGACCTCCAAATCTTTTGAAACTGAAGACAATCCTTTTACATTAATCATGACCAATGATACTTATATTGCCTCCGAGCTATCAATGCCAGTAGGCAAACCTCCGCTTAAAGATTACTATAATGCCCAAAACTTTGGAATACGTAATAAGAATTTTGATAATAAATACCATCTGGGAGAAGACTGGAACGGTATTGGCGGCGGAGATACCGATCTTGGTGATCCTGTGTACAGCATCGGCAATGGTCTTGTGATTTTTGCAGCAAACGCCGGTCCAGGATGGGGCAACGTTGTAATGATTTTACATAGACTAAAAAATGATAAATTAATCTGCTCACTTTACGGTCACTTGCATGACTACCATGTAAAAACAGGTGATTTTGTAAAGCACCGTTTTCAAATAGGTAATATAGGAAATGCGGACGGGCTCTACTATGCACATCTTCATTTTGAATTAAGAGAAGATATTTCCCTTGGTGTGGAAGGCGGGTATTCCAATTCAACAAAAGGATATCTTAATCCTACAGATTTTATAATTTCCTATAATAACCAATTTTTAGAATCTCCATTTTTAATAAAAGATGGATCTTCCGTTATCGAAAGATTTTTAACTCCTGCAGGCTTCCAGAGAGAACTTTTTAGAAAAGGAAGTTATGAAAATTTTATTCAAAATCTTCCCCTGAAACCTTACGGACACAAAGTACGCTATTTTAATAAAAAGATCAAAGAACCGAAAGGTATTTATATATCTGTTCTGGATTACGATACAGGCGACCGTGATCTGCTTCAATGCGCTGACGCAGTAATGCTTTTAAGAGCCGAATATTTTTTCAATAAATCGGATTTTTCAAACATTCATTTCACATTTTTAAGCGATGGTAAGCCACGTTTTTACAATTCTTTCGGAGGCAAGCTAAATGATTATAATAATTTTAGAAAGTATATGAACTACATTTTTTCTTACGCCAACACTGCTTCTCTTATAAAAGAACTTAGACCCGTCAAGATTATGGATGTTAAACCAGGGGATGTTTTTATACAGAAAGGTTCTCCATACGGTCATGCAATAATTGTAATTGATACCGCTGTTTCAGCTTCGGGTGAAAAAATGTTTATGCTTGCTCAAAGCTTTATGCCAGCTCAAGAAATTCAGATATTAATTAATCCCACGGATTCGACGATATCTCCGTGGTATAGAACCGATTCAAAAAAGATCATAACGCCGGAATGGGTTTTTAGATCAGATGATTTAAAACGATTTAATAAACCTAATAATTTATAAATCCTTTTAAAAAGCCTTTTTTTAAAAATAATTGACAGAAGCGTGTGCCGAGTCTCCCATATTGTATGTATTTTAGGAATTTTATATTTTATCAGATAGAAAAGGAGAATAACATGAAAAGACTTTCACTTGGTCTTGATTCAAGCACCCAAAGTATGACCGGAGTGCTTATTGACATTGATAACGGCGAAATAGTTTACAGCAAATCACTCGATTATGCATCGGATCCTCGATTAAACTGCTACGGAATTAATCATAAAGAGTACCTCGTTCCCCCAAGAGAAGCAGGTGAAGCTGATCAGCCCCCATTGATGTATATTGCCTCTATTGATGCGCTTTTTGAAGACATGAAAAAAGACGGCATAGACATGTCGGCAATTAAGGTTATTAACACATCAGGCCAACAGCATGGACACCTTTATCTTAATAAAAAAGCAAAATCTTATTTTTCTTCACTAAATAATGCCGGCAATGATAGTGGAGACCTTGTTTCAATAATCGGCTCTTCATTCTCATATCAGACCGCTCCCATTTGGAAAACATCCAATACCGAAACACAAGCTAACGCGATCAGGGAAGCCGCTGGCGGAAAAGACAAAATGATAATGATTTCCGGATCAGATTCTCCATTACGTTTTACTGGTGCAGTAATCCGCCGTGTCGGCGAACAGTTTCCACAAGTTTACCAGCAAACCGAAAAAATTCAACTTATATCAAGTTTTATACCGGCTGTTTTATGTGGCAATAGTGAAGTTCCTATTGATTTTGGTAACGCATGCGGTATGTCTCTGATGAATTATGAACAACGCAACTGGTCAAATACTCTTATTGACGCTGTGTCATCTTCTTTACCTGGCGGCAACAGTTCTTTAACTGCGAAACTTCCTGACATAACCTCCCCCGACTCTATTGTAGGTTCTATTGCCACATATTTTAAAGAAAAATACGGATTTAACGAGTGTGTTATTGCAGCGGGATCAGGCGACAACCCACAGACTAAAGTTCTTATTAAAGGTGACCTGCTTAGCCTTGGAACAAGCTTTGTAAATATGGTAGCAACTGATGGTACATCATACGATATGGGCGGTTTTGCTAATGCCATGTACGACGGTGTTGGACGACCATTTATGTTTGGTTGTCGAACAAACGGCGCGATGGTATGGGATCGAGTTCGTGCAAATTACGGTTTAACAAAAAAAGATTATAAAAAAGCGGAAGAAGCTCTAAAATCGGCACCACCTGCAAACGGAATTTTTATGTGGCAAGTAGATAACGAGTCTTTCCCTCCATCTAAAAAATTTGACCCGGTAAGAATTGGTTCAGACTCCGGTTCTCTGGAATTTGATTATTCTGGAATCATTGACTCTTCTCTCGCGGCCGTTTTTACCTATTCACAAGCATTCGCGCGTAAAACAAGCGAGCCCCTTTATATTACAGGTGGACCTACATCCAGCGCGGGAATAATGAGAAGAGCCGCAGGCATTTGGGGGCGTCCAGTTGTAACTATTGGTTCAGTAGGGGCAGGTCTTGGTACTGCTGTAGCAGGGGCTCAGGCTCTTTCCAAACATACAAAAGAAAGCTTTGACGCCGAGCAGCTTTCCGCGTCTGTTCTTCCAAGAGGAGAGGCTATCAACCCAATTGAAGAAGATGTAAAAAAATATAAAGAATACCTTCCTAAATTCAAGGAAACTTTCGAAAAATACGCAATGTAAATATTTTGCCCTCTGCAAAAACAGAGGGCAATTTTTATTTTATTCAAATCATATTATCGATTAATTATAGCAACGCTACTCCAGTTAGTTGGTGGTTTTTTTATCAGCTTGTTGCACCGTTTAATGTACATTGCTGATAAATAATCCCAAGGCATCTCTTCATGACAATATAAAAAGCATTTTAAAGCTTCATTGAATTTTCCGTCGCGATAATATTCTATCCCTTTATTGTATTCACTAAGGTAACGTTTTTTATGTTTTTTATTTTTTTCTTTGTCTGATTCAAAATACTCGTAAACAGTTACAGGCTCGGTCTCTCCTTTTAGTTTCACACAATCAACATATCTTAAATTCAAATCATCACTATTATCTAAATCTGAATAAGTGCTTTTGCTTAGCAATACTGGAACACGGTACATCTGGGCTATCTGACTTATTCCGAAAGCTGTATTTACAGACTTTCCGGTTATTGTATACTGCATACGGCTTTTTGACCCCACATTTCCAGCTATTACTTCTCCAGTATGCAACCCTATACTATAATCAATAAGAGGCAAATTCTTTTCCGATAGCTCTCGGTTAAGTGTAATCAGATAATCTCTCAGATTATCCGCACACTCTAAGGCAATATTTGAATGTTTTCCGTTTGAGACAGGTGCTCCAAATACTGCTAAAAGAGAATCCGCTATAAACTTGTTAACCAGACCGCCTGTTGATTCAATTAAACCGCTCATCCTGTCAAAGAAAATATTCAAATAAGTTATCTGGTCTTCGGCTTTAAGGTCTGAAACCGTATCGGTATAATTACAAATATCCACAACCATCAAGGTCACAAAAACTTTATCACCTTCAAGATTTAATGAACCTTTTAAAAGAAAATTTCTTACAACAGGGTCTACCATATCTCCAAAAGTATCTTTTATAAACTCTTTTTCTTTTAAAGATATAACTGAGTTATTTATTATTTCAGCTAAAAATCCAACCTCATCTGACGATGTGATTAAATTTCTTCCAGAATAGTCACCTCTTACCATTTTTGTAATAACATTCGTCATAGACAATATTAGTCCTCTATGATATTTCACTATCAGCGCATACAAAACCGAAGTTACAACTAAAAATATAATATAATATGTTTTAATACCATCAAATGCTTCTATATTTTTACTACCTATAGAAATATTATAAATATATTGCATTAAAATTGCTGAAGGAACAACAATAGTTGAGATAAACAGCATAATACTTTTAAAAATTAAGCCTGGTAAAAAAGCTGACGAACAACTGTTTACATCACTATTGTCAACAAAACGTGGAATAAAGATTCGAGCGACCAGATAATCACATATAACAAAAGAGATAGAAGATACTCCCAAACATATCAAAATTAACGACAAAAACATTCCGGCAATTACAAAATCAAAAGATTTATTTAATACCACAAAATAAACCAGATAAAACAAAGGCACCGCCCAAACAACTAAAAGAAAACCCGCGCTAAGTAAAGGAGAATAAAAAAGCCTTTTACTCCTCTGTCTTTTTATATCTAAGCCTTTTTTTTTGGCAAAAGGAAGCATTATTAATGAAACAGCCATAAACAAAACAAACGAGACAAGTACATATATATGTTCCATCGATTTGAGTAATGGCTCAACTATTTGATTATTCCCGCTTAACTGTACGTTTGACATGATCCATTTAAACCCGATTAAGCCAAATAACACACAAGATAACAAAAAGAAACCAATTATAAAGACATAAAAAATCCGACAAGATGACAGCTTGTTTTTATCGTGTTCCTTATTGTATTTTTTTTTCATCAAAGTACTCCGTTATATCTAATGGTCCAATTTAGTTCTGAGGGTAAAGCAGCAATTCTCCCTGAATAAAATTCAAATAGTATTCTGGATCATGCGAAAGAATCGAAATATCATTAATGGTACCATCTAATATTTTACTACAATATACTTCTCGAACCTTTTTTTTATAATGTGCTGATTGTATCCACAATTGAAGAATCAGCGATTCATCAAATTCTTCAAGAGTCATCTCTTTTAATGAATTAATAGCAAATCCTTTAAACGGAGAAAAAACATCGTTCAAACAGAACCCGGTAACAGAATTTATTTTTTGTGAAACAGGTTCAGATGGATTAATTATTAGATAATCGTCAGTTTTTTGTTTCATCTGTTTACGGCTAATATTAACAATATCAGCGCCACTATCCAATATTTCACGCATCAATACCACAGGTTCGGTAAAGTTTTCATTCGATATATCAAGAAAATAGACACGCTCAAAATCATGTTTAAAAGCATACTCCATTACAGTAATAAAAGAACCACCATATCCCAGCGGACTTTCATGACGTATATACTTAAGTTTTTCACCAGTTTTAATAAGATCCCCGATACCATCATCCGAACCATCATCAACTATTAGTACATCATTAACACCCTGAACATAAGTATACAACTCCGCTATTCTTCTTGGAGTTATTGTTGCCTGATTATAGATTGGTAATGCTATCAACTCCATTATTTAAACTCCTGCCGAGCTGTTTTACCAACTAAAAGAACTATTGTGTAAACCAGCAAAATCTCTAACAATACCAGTACAAACGGTATAAAAAAATAGATTATGGAAGGATATTTTGTTAATGGATTAGAGCCAAAAATAGCTTCTAAAGAAACATAAAACGGCATATCTGTAAAAGCATTAATCAGCCGATATACAATCCAGGGAATCAAAATAATCGAAAAACATATAAAAAAAAGTCGAGCCCATTTTTTTCGTTTTAAAAGCTGGAGTGAAACCCACGCTGAGACAACTCCAATAGCGAAACCGATAAAAATCATAATTATAAGATCTGAAAAAAAGAATTTGAAAACCATATTTATTATTGTAAACCACAGATTTGACGCAAAACCGAAATGCTCTAAAACCAAAGCTATTCCGTATGACAAACATATTAATGAGCATAAAAGCGTGAAAATAAAATATATTACAGATACCAGAGTTATTCCTGGTTTTTTCATAAGCAACACCCCATAGCATAATTTATTAATTTTTTTATATCTGACTTTTTTATCCAGTTTATATGTAAAATCAAGCACTTTAACTGTAAAAACCACTACTATTTAAAATTACAGCTCAAGACCTAAAAGCGGGCTTCTTAATATTATTGACAACTGAAAATTAGCTAATTTAATGGACTCTATTATGAGCGAAGAAATTACAGAAATATATAAACACAATATCTTCATAAAATGCCGCTTTAAATCAAGCGCGCGGAACCTTTATGGCCTAATACTTATCGATTTTAACCCTTCCGGCGCTGTTGACAATTACCAGGCTATTGCTTCTACTTTTTCTGAGATATATGAGATTAATCCGCAATCTGGGTGGGAAGACTACGAAGACCAGATTGTACAAACCAAGTGGAACGGTAAATACAACAATAATATTACCCGTGACTTTCAACTGCAACTTGACTCCCTTTTTGATGACACTTTTCAGCGAACTCAGCTTTTCGAGGCCGCCAACGATTATGATTACGGGTCTGCCGAACAAATTCTTTACGACACTGCAAGACGCATATTACAGGACAAAAACCTAAAGCTTGAACTAAACATACAAGAAGTTTCAGCTGATGAAATAACAATGATTCGAAATCAGCGTGAAACTGAACGCCAGCAAAAATACCAACAGGATAAAGAATCCGAATTTTCTATCGAAGAGGGCTCTGTAGTGTTAAATTCATCCCTTGTGCTTTCTCCAGTTAACGGAAAACCTCTTTATGATTTGAAAATTGGCGAAAGGATAATGATAAAACTTGATCCTTCATCATCCAAGAATCAGCAATATATTTCTCTTTATAATTTGAAAACAGATGCAAATACATATCTTTCTGTTCCTGCTGAAGTTATTGACATCAAAGCCGCATCGAAAGCGGAACCAGTTCAAATTTTAACCAGAATTGAAGATTCTGTTTACGCAAAAGCAGTCGAAGACGAAAGGCAGGTAAAACTAAGAATGTTTAATGCTGCAACAGACCGCTCCATTCAGGTTATGAAAAATTCATCAAAAAAAGCTGTATCAACCCAAACTATAGCAAACTATAATCGTCAAGATTCGGTTTTGAACGAAAACTCAAGCATTACAATAGTATTGGCTCTTGCACTTGCTCTTCTTTTATTTTTAATTATTATTGCCATATATCTTCTTTTATAGAATCATAACTTAACAGGTAATAAAATGGATCGCGATAAAGACTATATCATAAAACTTTCTCATGAGAAAAATGTAAAATTTATCAAGCTCTGGTTTACAGACATTCTTGGTATGCTTAAAAGTTTTACTATTACAATTGATGAATTGGAAGATGCATTATGCGAAGGTATCCGATTTGATGGTGCAACTCTTGGTGGATTTATACGAACAAACGAACACGAGATGATCGCTTTGCCCGACGCGTCTACTTTTCAAATACTTCCATGGCGTCCAAACGAAGATTCCGTAGCTAGGATGTTCTGTGATATTTATACAAGTGATATGAAACATTATGAGGAAGATTCACGTTATATATTACGTAAAACACTTAAAGCTGCTTCAGATGCCGGATTTACATTCTATACCGGACCTGAAATAGAATTTTTCTTTTTCAAATCAACAGAGAAACCCGAGTTACTTGATAAAGGTGGGTACTTTGACTTAACACCTCTTGACCTTGCAGCAGATTATCGAAGAATGACTGTTTTAACCCTTGAAAAAATGGGTATAAACGTAATTTCATCACATCATGAAGGAGCTCATAGTCAGCACGAGATCGACCTTCGTCATGAAGATGCATTAACAACAGCTGACAATATTATGACATTTAGAATTGTTGCCAAGGAGATTGCCCAGGTAAACAATATTTATGCTTCTTTTATGCCAAAGCCTTTGTCTTACCAGAACGGTTCTGGCATGCATCTTCATCTTTCACTTTTTGATAAAGACGATAACAACGCATTTTTTTCGACAAAGGATAAAAACAACCTATCAGACACCGCCAAACATTTTATAGCCGGATTACTAACATATGTTCCTGAATTTACAGCCATAACTAATCAATGGTCAAACTCATATAAAAGATTTGTTTACGGACACGAAGCCCCCACACATATTTCATGGAGCAACTGTTTAAACAGTGCATTAATACGTATACCAGAGATGCGTAAAGAAAAACCCGATTCCATGCGAATAGAGCTAAGAAATCCGGATCCTTCATGCAACCCATATCTGGTCTTTTCAGCTATACTCGCCGCTGGCATGGATGGTATCAATAATAAACTTGAGCTCGAACCTGCACTTGAAGATCTTCAGAATAATTCGAAGATAGCCGATCCGGCCAAACTTGGGTGTAAAAAACTGCCATCCCATCTTTCTGAAGCTTTGTTAAATCTTCAAAAAAGTGATTTTATGAAAAAAACTTTAGGAACAAAAGTAATAGAAAAATTTATTGAAAACAAGGTACTGGAAATAGCGGAGCAAAACAGCTATGTAACGGATTACGATATTATGAAGTATTATCCGTTACTTTAATTGTTGACGTATTATTACCCTATAACAGAATAGTTTAATGAAATTCAAAGAAATTAGTAATTATTAACGGTATTTTTATGAAAATAACTGTTAATACTCAAAATAACACCTATTTTTTAATTCTGGATGGCAAGTTTAATATTGATCATATTGATGTTTTTGATGAGAACTTTCATTCCATAATAAAAAACAAGCCCGACGCCATTGCCATAAACCTTCAGAATGTGGAATATATAGATTCATCTGCGTTAGGGTCATTAATAAAAGGCTTAAATCTTTGTAAAAAACTTAATATTAAGTTCTATCTTTGTGATTTAAAAGAGAACATTAATCTCGTTTTTAAACTATCATATCTGGATAAGTTTTTTAATATAGTTTCTTCCAGTGAAATCAATTAATCGCACACATATTTGACGACTATCTGTTTACCCTAAAAACCCGTTTCTTTCAAGCCTGTCCAAAAAATCTTCTTTTGTAGAGTCATTTGTAACCATTTTTTCTATATATTTTGCCAAGATATCTACTTCAATATTGACCTTGTTACCAGCAACGGCAGAGTACAGGTTAGTTTTTTTTATAGATTCCGGAATCAGGTATATACTAAAGCCTCCTTCAAATACGGATACAACAGTAAGAGATACACCATTAACACAAACTGAACCCTTTTCAACAATATACATCATCAGTTTAGAGCTACAGCCAATACGGAAATCAATTGCGTTAATGCTTTTATTAACCGTTAAAACATTACCTGTACCGTCTATATGTCCTTGTACAATATGCCCTCCCATTCTGCTCGAAGTAGTTAATGCCCTTTCCAGGTTTACATTATCTTCTGTTTTAAGATTGGAAAGATTTGTTAAATCCAGAGTCACTCGAGAAACAAACACAGTGAATATATCACCATTAATAGATTCAACCGTTTGACAAACCCCATTTATAGCGATAGAATCGCCTATATTAGCATCAGAGATTACCGTTTCGGAACGTATTCCCAACCTTACTCCATTTGACTCTTTTCTTATTTCCGATACTTTACCTATCTCTTCGACTATACCTGTAAACATTATTTAAACTCCCCATAAACAGCCAGATCACCGTCAATTAACGCTAAGGCCTTGTGATTTACCGTCCTTGAATTCTTTATCATCTCTTCCCCACTTCCTTTGAAAAGCGGGTGCCCGCCACCAAGAACCTTGGGAGCAAAAAAATAGAGATACGAATCCGGTAGCACAGCTTCATGAAAAGATGCATTCAATCGGGCACCACCCTCAACCATTGCGAACATTACACCCTGGTCATAAAGAATTTTTAACATTTTTTCAATAAACTTTTTACCGGAAAAACCAATAGGGATAATCTTTTCTCTATCAACATACTCTGGTATATCGCAATCATGATCAGACTCACTACAGAATATCAGATAATTATCATCATAAAAAAAAGATCTATTTTCAAACCGATCTGGGAAGCCGGCAAGTACTCGCAAGGGAGTTCTTTTTTTTACTTCAAAATCATTACTTATTAATTCAGAAAACAGAAAAGATTCATTAGAATATACATTTACCTTTTTATTATCAAGATACTCATTTCTAACATCCAGTCGTGGGTCATCTACAATGTAAGTTCCTTTACCTACAATAACTGCGTCTACAACAGATCGTAACCGATGCGACAAGGCTCGTGAACTTTCTGAAGTAATCCATTTAGAATCTTTATTATGAGAGGCTGTACATCCGTCAAGGGTCATTGCGGCCTTATGTACTATATAAGGCCGCTTTTCTTCCAAATATGTTTTAAATGGCTCAAGAAGCTCTCGAGCAAAAGATCCATTTTTTTTATCGATAATTGTTTCAATACCGGCATTTTCCAGCTCTAAAATTCCTTTACCACAAACCAGAGGATTTGGATCAATCGCGGCAATGACTACTTTTTTTATTTTGGCAGCGATTATTGCCATAGTACAGGGTGGAGTTTTTCCAAAATGACAGCATGGCTCAAGCGTAACATACATTACAGAATCTTCAGTTGATTCAGTACAGCTATTAATCGCGTTAACCTCTGCATGATTTCCACCAAAAGTTGAAGTTGAACCGCTTCCGATTATTTTATTATTCTTAACAATTACGGCACCGACAGGAGGATTGGGAGAGGTTATACCGACACTGGAGAAGGCCATTTTTAAAGCCTTCTCCATAAAGAGGGTATCAGGATTCAAAAGATTACATCCTTACTTATGTTTTATTTTGTCCATAATTTTTGTATACTTTAACACAACTGGCGATGCAACATATATTGAAGAATATGTACCAACAAATATTCCAAAAAGAAGAACCATTGCAAAGTCGTTAATTGTATCGCCACCCAGAAGATAAAGGGACAACACCGCAAAAAGTGTGGTTAAAGAGGTTAGAAGTGTTCGGCTTATTGACTGGCTTATTCCAATATTGATTATATCAGCAAATATGGGAGAAGTTTCATTCTCTGCATTTTCCCGTATACGATCAAATATTACAATCGTATCGTTAACCGAATAACCGAATATAGTAAGAAGTGCAGCTATTACCTGAACATTGATCTCTACATTCATCATACCACAAAACAGCACTGCCAACACAAGGTCATGCGCAAGAGCGATCATTGCTCCAAGGGCGTATTTGAACTCGAAACGGAAAGCCAAATAGATCATCATTAGAACAACAGCTATAATGACAAGTTTAAAGGCCGACTGTTTAAGGTAATCACCGATAGTCGGGCCTACAGAATCATTTGCAAGTTGAACAACTGCAGGATAATCCGCCTTGAGGGTATTCCATAATAGTTCATAAGTAGATTCCGTATTCTCAGAACCTTCAATCAATTTTGTAGATATTACAAACTCATTGTTCTCATCGTTGCCGATAGTTTGAACAGATGCGTTTAGTCCACTTTTTTGCAGAGTGGAACGAACATCGGATATTGACACTCCACTTTCAAATTGAGCACGAATCTTAACCCCGCCTACAAAATCGATACCCCAGTTTAGGCCACCTTGAGGAATCGTTATCGCAAGAAACAGAGCCATCAATCCTGCAGAGACAGCATACGCTACATATTTAAACCTTAGAAAAGGTAATATCTTCTGCTTCAAAGTAATCTCCTTATTAGGTAATAATTATCACTAATACAATTCTGTTTTACAACAGTTATATACTTAATTTCTTTATACTTGTCTTCGCTGTAATAAGTTCAAAGATAAATCTTGATACATACAACGATGCAAACATACTACATACAATACCAAAAGCAAGAGTTACAGCAAAGCCTTTAATTGGACCAGTACCAACCTGAGACAAGATAAATGCTGCAATTAACGTAGTTAAGTTTGCGTCAAAGATTGTCCAGAATGCGCGACCAAATCCGTTAGACACCGCAACACGAGGACTCTTGCCGTTTTTAACTTCCTCTTTTATGCGTTCATATATAATTACATTCGCGTCAACCGACATACCCACAGTCAAGATTAAACCAGCAATACCAGGTAATGTTAAAGTTGCTTTGATCCACGAAAATATCGCCAATAAAAACAACATATTCAACAAAAGACATAAATTAGCAAGCAATCCAGAAAACTTGTAATATATTAACATAAAAACCATTATTCCGGCTAATCCAATAACAATAGCCCAAAAGCCGGCAGTTATTGAATCTTGACCAAGTGACGGTCCAACTGTTCGTTCTTCAACAAAGATAAGCTCAACAGGAAGAGCTCCCTCTTCAATAATACTTGCAAGAATTTCACTCTCTTCGTAGGTAAAATTTCCGGTTATCTGTGCCGAACTGCTAACAATCCGCTCATTTATATTCGGAGCACTTCTAACCTGTTCATCAATAACAATAGCCATTCTTTTGTTAACATTTTCGCCGGTTACCTTGGCAAACTTTTCGGCACCTTTTGTAGTTAATTCGAAAGACACCGCAGGTTTTTGAAACTGATCCTGGGTAACATTAGCTCGTTTAATGTCATCTCCGGACATGCTTACGGTTTTACTAAGAACCATCGGGTAAGATGGATAGAGTTTTCCATCATCAGGATTACGTTCGTATTGGTAAAAAATCTGAAAATTTTCCGGTAAACCTGTAGCTACCGCAATCTCGGTTGCGATATCACGCAATTTAAAACGATCATTCGGTAACTTTATATTATTTGCTTTATGGTAATTATTTACTTTTTCAGTCCATTCATCATCGACAATACGGTATTCAACCTGACCGGTGTTACCGATCGTGTTTTTTACTGTTTGCGGATCACTGACACCAGGAAGTTGTAATTCTATAGCCTCTGTTCCTTTAGGTCTTACAACAGATTCAGAAACACCAAACATATTAATTCGACTGTTAATCTTCTCAATTGCCTGAGCCGTTATCCGTTTTTTATCTTCTTCTTTAAGAGGACGCCCGATCTTCTCTTCCATCTTCTTATAATCGGCCTGAATTACAAGGTTCATTCCACCCTGCAAGTCAAGTCCCAACTTAATTTTACTTGCTAACAGATATTTTTCAGCCCAGTGCGTCTCGAACTCCGCTTCCTCAACGTAATCAAAGAGCATTTTGACCTCGTTCATTACGGCATGAGTAAGCGAATACCCCTTCATATAAATCGTATTATTTCCTTCATAATCAAACGTATATGAATCTTCAGAAAAACGGGAAGCAAGCTCTTTCTTGGCTCTATCCATTTCTCCGGAAACAACTGTCAGTTTTAATGTCTTCTCTGCAAATGTAGGTAAAATGATCAGTACAGATAAAACTGTAACCAACAGAATTATTATAAATCTGCCTTTAAAACCCTTAACCATGTAAGCCTCTTAATTATAAACGACGTTTTGAAGGTATCTTTCTAAAAACCCTTCTTCGTTTTTTCTTTGATTTTGAATTGTAAAGCACAATAAGAATCAACACAAGTAGTATTATTAGCACACGGGGAAGCCACAGTTTCACCGCTCTATTCATAGTACGAAAACTACCATCCTTTTTAGTGCCATCCTCAGTTGCCACGACTTCATTTTTCGTAGCAACATTGTCACCTTTATCTGGCACTTCTTCCACAGATGGTTCATCAATATCCGCGATCATCACTTCGCGTTTTTCCAGTTCAATATCCGGAACACGTGAATCGTATAACAGTGCATCTGTTATGTCTAAAAGAACAAGTCCGGACGATGGAGCAACCGTTTTTGGAGCAGGCACCGGTTCTTTTTTTCGCGAAGCTTCCTCTTTATCGGTCTTTGGTGTTGTCACCACAGATTCATCAGAAGAATCAACTAACTCTTCTGATGAAATTTCCTCTTCAGTCGCAACATCGTCTGTTGTCTGGCATATCAGTGAAGAAAATGACAACAGAGCTATTAATGCAAATATGTAGACTCTTCTACAAATCATTTTATTATTTTTTTGCCTTATTGCGATCATCTGCAGACGGCGGCAAAACCTTATTCTGTATTGCTGAGCGTATAAAATCAACTTTTGCGTTATCTGATATTTTAACTGTAACAATATCTTCGTTTTCTCTTATTCCGGTTATTACTCCCTGAATACCACCTATAGTTAAAACTTTATCTCCGACCCGAAGCTCGTTTATCATACGTTTACGTTCTTTTTCTTTCTTCTGCTGTGGTCGAATAATCAGAAAATAAAAAATCACAATTATTAAGACAAAAGGCGCGAAACTGATCAATCCACCACTTGCGGGGGCTGCTTTACCCGCCTGAGCCATTACAGTAAAATTCAATTTATTCCTCCAACAAGATCACACAAGTAAACATTAAAATAACGCATAAACACTATTATTTAATTAATCAAAAAACTACTTCCGCTAAATTTTAATCAGACTATTAATGTCAGTTTTTATGTCAATAAATAATTTAGCGCTTATCAAGCGATCGCCTGTTATGGCGCAATCTCAGCTCATTAATGACGGATTGAGTAATATCAAGCTGTTTATCGGCATATACAATTGTCGATTTTTTATTAATAACCAATTTGAATCCGTTCTCAGACGCTATATATCTCACTGCATCTTCCACTTTTAAAGCAACTGAACGCTTTATCTCGTCAGAATTATTCAATAGCTTTATTGAAACTGGTTTTTCACTGTTTTGCTGATACATTTTATAATCAGGATCATTTTGTAAAACAAAATGATATAGGACTTCTAAATCCACATAGGCTGTCGAAAAAGATGGAGATTCTGTTTTAACTAAAGCGTTGCATGAAACAAAAAAAATTAAACAGAAAAATTTGACAAAAAACAAAACCAGGGGTTTCAAAAAAATCCTCCAGCCTACTGTTTTAACTTGTTTCGTTTACAACAGGTAATTTTAAAAATGCAACAATTGAGAATAGCACTATTTCTTTTAATAACGGATATCACCCAATTGCAGCTGAAACTCGATTCCTTCAAGCGGCTTAAGGCCACCCTCACTTAATCCTTCCCAAACAGCCTTTTTACCAAACCAGAACCGCATTGGAAGCATAGGTATTTGTACCTTAAAACCAAATCCATATGAATAACGGAAATACTTTAAAGGATCGACCGTATGAATATCCCTGATATCGACAAGGTAACCATTTTCTTTATCAGAGTATATATCATCAGAATATTCTGAATACTCGTCCCAATATTTATCCGAATAGAGAGCACCAGCATCAAAGAAAAAAGCAAGCCAAAAGTATTGTCTATGAACCGGTATTCTAAATTCAGATCCGTATGTAATCTGGTGAAAAAGACGATTTTGCCAAGACAAAGGTAAATCATCATCGTAATATTTCCATATTCTTAAAGTTTCCGGTCCTCCAACAAACAACCGGTCTTCAGCTTCTATCCAAGGATTCTCATTTTGAGTTTGGCTCCTTTCTACCAAAGAATCACCTATAGGAGGCATCATAAAATGTGCGTTAGCTCTTAACTGAATAACACAAGGATAATCTTTCAAATACGGAAGAGTAAACGGGCTGTAAAAATATTCAATTTTTGGAGAAAATTTGACAAAGTGGTCATCTCCCCATAATAAAGCTCCACCAACCATAGACAATCCCATATAGGCGGTAATTCCCTTAGTTGGATTCAAATTATCATCCGTAGAGTTATATGATGTATAAAATGTAACTTTCCTTTTCTCTTGAAGCCCTATCTCCTCAAGACGCATAACCTCTTCTGACGCATTGCCTGAAGGATTAAGTACGGATTTGAAAGAATGAGACCATATAGTACCCACTGAATAATATATCCAGAAACGGTATCCCAATCCAAGAGAATAACCAATAGTCTGTTTTTCGTAATAGGGTATCTCATCAGCCGATACATCAGGGAAAATTGATGTCGTTCTTATTTTTTGCAATGAATAGAATATCGACAAGGTCAACGAAACTGGATTATCGCCTATCTGATAAAACCATGGATCAGTAAACGTAACTGTCGCGGACTTATTATATTCTCCGTATTCCACCTTAACTTCAGCTCTATACCCATATCCAAAGAGGTTATTCTCTGCCACACTGGCAAAAATAGAAAAACCAACATCTGAACTAAATCCGCCCCCCAAAGAAAGTGTTCCTGTATTCTGCTCTTTAACACCAACAATTATATTAACTTTTTCATTACTGCTACCAGGGCGAATATCTATTGTTACCTCTTCAAAATAACCAAGTCGGTACAGAACTTCACGTGTTACCTGTATTTTTTCAGCATCGTAGAGTTCTCCCTCTTTAAAAAGGATCTCTCTTCTTATTACATGCTCTTTTGTCTTATCATTACCACTAACAATAATATTCTCAATATATGATTGCGTGCCTTCAGCAATTGTAAGGTGATAATGAACATATTTTCGAATCTCTTTTCTACCATCAATTACAACTTCACGCTCGATAATATTTTTTTCGGGCATAATACGTGTAAATAGATAACCTTGCTTTCCATATTCAAAAGCAAGATTATAACGATCCATCTGAAAAAAAGTATCATTACATATTGTATCTTTTTCAACGTCTTGTCCTACTAATTTCAAAACCTTGTCAGCAAACCTTGTCAGAGGAGTCTCTTCCTGATGCTTTAGTTCAAAAAGTTTCATTATTCGCTCGGTTGAAAGAATCGAATTGCCCTCAACCGTATATTTTTCAAAATAGTATCGTTCGCCTTCGTTAATTCGAAGAGTTATGAAGATTCCACGTTTTTCCTTTTTTTCAGGATCAACCCAATCGTAAACTACCTCTTCATCGATAATATCCGCGTCAAGATAACCTTCCTGTCGATAAAGGGTTAATATTTTTTGTTTATCTGCCTCATACGTCGCAACATTAAACTTGCTTTCAGTAAATAATGATTTTTCCTTTGTTTCGATAACATTTCGAATCAGATCATCTCCTAGTTTATATGCTCCAAACAGGGTTATCTTGTGAACAGCAATATCCTCTCCTTCATCTATACGAAAGGAAACCGTTACATTATTATTCTCTTCATCATCGACATGTTTGATTACAGTTGTAACCATTACATTAAAGAGACCCTCTTCTATATATTTTTCTCGAATTATTTTTTCAGCTACAGGAATCTGGAATTCCCTATAAGACTCACCAATCTTAACAGGAATTTCTTCAGACAAGTCAGTTTCAGACAAGGTATCCATACCTAGAAAGTTTATCATACTAATAACAGGTCTTTCAATTATAATAAAACGGACTACAACACCCTCTCCTTGTTCGGTAACCTCAGCTCGTACATCAAGTAGATCAGCTTTTTTAAAAAGGGCATTAATATCATCGGTAATTACTTTGGGGTCTAACGGATATCCTTTTTCAGTCAGAACATGAGCTTCAAGGTCAGCCTTGTCAAGATTACGTATGGCTATATCTTCTTCTTTTCCATTTTCTAGCTTCTTTTTTCCGATAAAATCTACATTGACAATGGTTTTACCTTTAAAGCGTGAAGGCATTTGCTCTTGCGCCATAAGCAAACCGCCCTTAAAAAAAGGTATAGCGGCAATTATCAGAATTATATAAAACGATATTAGGGGCTTTTTTATCATTAGAACCACAGAAAACCTTACAAACAATATTTATATCGAGTTCACACACAAAATCTTGTTACAACACTTCTAAAAAAAGATAACAAGGTTACTAAGCCTGATACATTTATCAAGCCATACTGTCAAGAATTTAAGAGAGAAGGCTATTTTTGAGTAGAAGTAGAAAATGTAAACTTGTTAATCCCGGCCGAGCTTAATGAATCCATAATTTTAACAATAACACCATAATCAGCCGACTTATCTCCACGAATAAACAGAGTATCATTTTTTAGTTTTTCGGCCTCTTTAACGAAAAATTCGTCAAGATTATCACTATCAAGAAGCATATCATTAAGATATACACGATTTTGACTATCAACTGTAAGCACTGAGACCGATGAATCGGACTCCCCACTATTTTTTGCATACGGCAAGGTAACATTGATTGATGACACCTTACCCATACTTGATGTAACCATAAAGAAAACCACCAACAAAAAAACCAAATCAATCAACGCAGTTAAATCTATACCGCTTTTCGGGCTATGCCTAGGAATCAACCTAACCTTTCTCATTTTCCATCATCCATAATCGAATTCAAAGCTATTTCAATATTTTTCAGAAGCACTGAGGAGCGTGAAACCATATAGTTATAAAATACCACTGCGGGTATAGCCACTAACAGACCCGTAGCAGTAGTAACCAATGCTTCCGCAATACCACTTGCAAGAAGAGTTTGTGCCTGTTGACTTGTCTTTGCCAAAGCGCTAAATGATTTCATCATCCCGGTAACTGTGCCCAAAAGTCCAAACATTGGAGACACGGTCGAAATTGTCGAAATTAGACCTGTAAAACGTTCAATTTTTGACGCAAGAACATGAACACTCTCATCAACAAGTTTTTCACGCTCTTTAACGGATTTTACTTCGACCATTGTTAAAAATATCTGTGATATAGAAGAGGTATCCTTTTTTAAAACAGCGATAGCATCCTTTACCTGTCCACCATTAAAGAGCATTACCGCAGAACTAACGCTTAAAGCCATTGTTCCAGAATAGTTACGATACGACCACATTCTCTCAATAAAAACGGCAAGAAGCAACAATGAGCATAGTCCAATGGGAAGCAACATTATCCAAGTGGGTATTGATATCAATAAATTTAGAATTATTCCAGATTCCATTAGCCAATCTACCAGATCCAATTAATATTTCCCTTGTGCAGGGATGAACTTATAGTATTACTCTCAAACCAAAAAGAATGGTCAAACCTGACTCGGGATAACCATCACGAATATAGTACATTTCGTTATAAAGATTCTCAAGCCTTAGATAGGCATAAAAACTTTCAGTAGCCTTGAACTGAATATCAAGATATCCGACAGTCGCATTATCCAGCTTTTCCCCTGTTTCCGGGTTCACATAAACTTCACCTAAAAAATGGTTAGTCCAATCAACATTTAACAAGGAGCCATCATAACGCAATCCCATTATATATGTTACTTCCGGCTGATATGTTATGTTTTCTTCTGCTTGGAAGTATTTAAGATGATAACTACCCAAAAATCTTACTTTTTTTCCGATTAAATTCATATCCAAATCAGTTGTAAAACTCCATTTAGACGCAGGCACGGCATGAGCTGTAAGCAAATTTTCACTAACTTCTGAAGGCAAATAATTATAAAAATTATTAGATTTTTCGTAAGAAAGAACACTTTTTACAGAAAAAGCACCTGGCATCATTAAATCGAGCTGCAAATCAGCATAATGTACCT
Organism: Spirochaetota bacterium; assembly: GCA_035447445.1. Taxonomy (GTDB): domain Bacteria; phylum Spirochaetota; class UBA4802; order UBA4802; family JAFGJZ01; genus JAFGRW01. The sequence continues at coordinate 20,847 of DAOTGZ010000003.1, forward strand.
TTGCTGGGGGTAAATTATAAGTTGGTGAAATATAGTTCAAAGAAAAGTAGTACTCTTCCGGACGGAAAGATTCAAGAGTATATTTATAATTTGAGTATACTGTATAATAATCGTTTCCAAAAAAAGTTATTCCCGCCATAGGCATCAACGGCAGTGGAATACCTTGGGCGTCCCAAGCGAAAAGACCTGAGTCTTTGCTCCAGGCAGTGTTTAAACCTACATTTGCACCAAAAAATCCAGTTATCTTAAAATCATCAACTATCTGTCCATGAATAAATCGGTCATCACCTATGCCGGTTTCAGAATAGTTATACTGTGATCCTTGAACCATATAGCTAATACGGTTAGAAGATGACCAAATATATTCACCGCCGACCTCACCCGCATAGCGTGTCAAATAATTCCGAATTGATTCGGCCTCTTCGTCGCGTCTTTCTAAACGGTGTTTGTAAAATGCCGCATCAAAAACTATATATGCTTCATAATTTTGAGAAAATTTTCGAATATTTTTTGAATAAATCGTAAATTTATCTTTTTCTTCACGGGAATAATCTATTTTATCAAACATACCCCGAGAGTCATTCTCAACACCTACAGTCAAGGTTGATGAAAAACTATCGTCAAAAGAGAGATTGCCCGAGAATTCCAGGGAGTTTTCAAAAAAACTTGAATTATTATATACTGTATCCTTATATCCATAATCGTTTGAGCGTTTATAATTAGAGTTCAATATATAGGCGAAACCTCGCCTTTCTTGTGAAAGATTAATTACAGAAAGCATGTTATTATACTGTCCGTAAACAACATGCATATCTAGATTTGCCTTTTCAAACTTTGCAGGGATTTCTTCTTTAGCAGAGCCAGTTTTGCCATCATCAGTATCTTCTTCAGGATCTTCAGACGAGAACAGAAGCTCATCTACAGGATCACCATACGACTGTGCACAAACCGGAAAAGCCAATAAAAAAACAAAGACAACAAAAGAGAGCAGGCGAGAGATAAAGGTTTTAGCAAATATGCTATTCAGCATAAAAAGCCCTCTACTCCCGCTCAGAACCGTCCGTACCGGCAGTAGAACTTTCTGAAGAGGAAACAGAGCTTTCCTCGAGAGCCTTACGGGAAGCAGACTTGGAATATGTGTACAATCCCCCCAGAGTCAATGCTATTACTAGAAAAAGAGCAACAAGAAAGCCTGTTATTTTGGTTACAACATCTGCAGTAGAAGAACCAAAGGTTGACTGGCTTGAACCACCAATAATCCCCATACCAGAAGATTTATCTGATTGAAGAAGAATAAGTAATATAGCCAGAACACAGACAATAACGAAAACAGCAGTCAAAATAGTAGTTAATATACCCATAAAAAAATCCTTTAATATAAGGTTTTATTCTGCACGCAGACCAAACATGATGTCGTTCTTCGTGCAGATGATAAATTTTTTCTAATTAGAATCAGGCCTTCGCGATACCTAAAAACGAATCTGCTTTTAAACACGCGCCACCGACAAGTACACCGTCTATATTTGGTTGTGACAAAAGACCCGCAGCATTATCCGGTTTTACTGAGCCGCCATATAAAACAGGCACTGTTTCAGCAATTTCTTCAGAATAAAGTTCTTTTAAAACTTCACGAACAGTTTTATGAATCGATTCTGCGATTTCAGGAGTAGCAACCTTTCCAGTGCCAATAGCCCAAACAGGTTCATACGCAATAATCATCGATTTCATCTGGTCAGCACTGATATCTTTCAAATCTTCAACAAGTTGATTTCGGCAAACTTCACCCGATTTACCAGCTTCGTAATCTTCTAAAAGCTCACCAATACATAAAACAGGTTTTAAGTCAAACTGAAACGCAGCTTTAACCTTGTCATTGATTAGTTTGTCGGTTTCACCAAAAACATGTCTTCTTTCTGAGTGTGCAATTAAAATATATTCCGCCCCTGAATCTTTAACCATTTTTGGAGAAATCTCTCCAGTAAAAGCTCCCTCTTCTTTAAAATACATGTTTTGGGCACCAACCTGTATTTTACTACCAGAACACATAGAAACAACTTCTTTAAGATGAATCGAAGGAGGAAAAATCAGCATCTCTTTTGAACCAAGATCACCCGCACCGGCAAGAAGACCCTCTACAAGCTCTTTTGCTTCTGCGGTTGTATTATACATTTTCCAGTTTCCTGAAATAATTACTCTTCTAGACATAATATCACCTTTTATAGAATAAATTTATTAACAGAACTTTTCTTAAATTTAATTTTTTAGAAAAGTTCAACAGTTTTTTACAAAACAGTTCAAAGGGCAATATTAATCAACATATTTTTTATTTTTAAATTATTAACCTACTCAAACATATAATTTGCAAGACCGAAAATTTTCAGAAAATCCAGCATGTAATTATCCATTTGATGCATCTCATACATAAGTCTGCATATCGCCAAGCCCATAAATGAAGCGTACTTGTTATTCAATGTTCCAAATACAATAAAGTTTCGTATTTGTCAGTTGTATTTATACCAATTAATTATATTGACAAGGAAATCTTTAAAGGTTGTAACGTTTGATTAGTAAAGTTTGATATTTAATGAACTTTATAGACACATCTTACACCAAAATTGAGGAAAACACTATGTGGCAAAATTTACCATCTCACATTGATCCGGTAATTATTTCAATCGGTTCATTTTCCATACACTATTATGGCCTGATGTATATTGTGGCTATCTCTCTCTCATATTTTCTTACCCATTACAGAATTAAACATGAAAACCTATCCTACAATAAAGAGGATATCGAATCTCTTTACGTCTGGGGTGTTATTGGAATGCTTCTTGGAGCTAGGCTCGGTTATGTACTCTTCTATGATTTCACATACTTCATGACACATCCACTTCAAATATTACTTCCTTTTAAATTTGAAGGGGGATTTACTTTTACAGGATTTAGGGGCATGTCTTATCATGGTGGTGCTCTTGGAGCCGCATTGTCCGCATATTTATATATACGTAGACATAAATTTGATTTTTTTGAATTAGCGGACCTTGTTACACCGACACTTGCAATTGGGTATACCTTTGGTCGTATTGGAAACTTTATCAATGGGGAACTTTACGGCCGGGTAACAGACTCGGCTATAGGAATGTATTTTCCGCGTGATGGTTCCAAAAGCCTTCGTCACCCCTCTCAACTGTATGAAGCATTTTTCGAAGGAATAGTTCTTTTTACGATTCTTTGGCTTATAAAGAAAAATAAACATTTCAAGTATATGATGTTACCTCTCTATTTTATAGGATACGGGTTTTTTCGCTTTTTTATTGAATTCTTTCGCGAACCAGACGCTCATCTAGGTTTCATTGCCGGTCCTTTCTCGATGGGACAAATATTATGTATTCTTATGATGATTGGCGGGCTTCTTTTCGCATTAATAATCAAGAAATTTTATAAAAAATCGTAATAAAGCCTACCGAATTGACCTGAATCAATCATTTTCATTGTTGCCCCGTTTAATATAATTACATTAACGGAGGCAATAATGAAACGAAAAATAATAAAAATCAATGAAGACCTTTGCAACGGTTGTGGACAATGTATTCCTGACTGCCCAGAAGGCGCACTTAAGCTTATAGATGGCAAAGCACGGCTAGTAAGTGATCTTTTTTGCGATGGACTTGGCGCCTGCATAGGCCACTGCCCATTAAACGCAATCAGCGTAGAAGAGCGCGAAGCTGAGCCTTATAATGAAGCTCTCGTTATGAAAGAGCAGATAATTCCAAAAGGGATTAATGTCATTAGAGAACACCTAGCTCACCTGCACAATCACGCCGAAACAGCTTTCCTTAATCAGGCTATCGAAATACTAAAACAACAAGGCATAGCTGTTCCCGATTATATTGAAATGCAGCCAAAAGGGTGCCCAGGATGTTCTGAACACGATCTTTCGTATAAAGACAAAGATAAGGCAACCGAACAAACAGAGGCGATAAAGCAAAAATCTGAATTACGACAATGGCCGATACAGCTTCACCTTATCAACCCATCTGCTTCGTATTTCGACAACTGTGACCTTCTTATATCGGCCGATTGTGTTCCGTATTCTTTTGGTTCTTTTCATCAAGACTTTATCAAAGACAAGAAAGTTGTCACTTTATGCCCTAAACTTGATCATAGCAACGATCGTTATATCGATAAGTTAACAGAATTATTCAAAAATAACGAGATACATTCGGTTAATGTTGTTATTATGGAAGTACCCTGTTGCGGTGGTACAAGCTATATTACTCAAGAAGCCATTAAAAACTCGGGGAAAAATATAATTTATAAAGAAACAGTTATCGGGATCGATGGATCAATTTTAGCTGAAAAAGGATAGAACCTACAGGAGGCCCAACATGGACAAGAAACAAATTATTGAGAAACTCAAGTCCGAACACAGAGAGATAGTGCACCTGCTTACAAATGCTTATAGTGGCAGTGGAATAGCAACTTCCAGCTGGAAGGATGCGGTAATTCAGGCAAAAAAACTTTTTGAGGATCATCTTGATCATGAAGATCAAACCATTTACAATGACGAGTTCTTCAGCGAAGTTTTCGGTGGCACCTATAACAAAACAGCCGAAAAGTTTCAAAATGAAATGAAGGATATCACTGTTTTTGTTGAAAACTTTTTTAGAAAGTACAAAGAAACAACTGATCACAAAGATTTTAATTCGGATTATGCCAAATTGGTAAATGCGCTTGAAAAGCGAATTACAGCCGAAGAAAAGATTCTTTTTAAAGAATTCGAAGAAGCTAGCTGATGGTTGGGGCGAAAAGCCCTAACCAATCTTAATATTGATCATTTTCAAAATAGGCTTTTGAAAGATTCTCTAAGAGCCTGGTTATTTTATGACTCTTTTTATTATCAAACGAATTAGCAGACTCAATACGCGGTTCTTTAAAAAACCGAGTCAACCTTTTTGTTCCTATTGCTTCTTGAGGACAGGTGTTAACACATCTCATACAAAGCACACAATGATTTTTGAATTTTATTCCTCTGTCCATTTCTATAGCCGATACTGGACATCCTCGGATACACAAACCACAACTATCACAACTGCTTCTGACAAATAACTTTAGGCCATATATTTTCAGTATTTTGTACATAAACGAACACATAATGGTCAGAATGCGACCAAAAATCGTTAAGGTTAAAGGGGCAGAACGCGCCTTCTCAATTATATTCGAAATTCGGGATACACTCTCTAAAACGCAGTTTTCAAGTTTATTTAAAAATTCTGCTGAATAGTCCGGCACTCCCGAAAAAGGTATGACGATATTAAACAATGCAACAACATTACCTTTTTTCTTATCTATACATTTTGTAACAACACTTGCAGACTGAGAAAAGACTTTAAAAGGAATGGGGTTAAGAACAACAATAAAAAAATGCTTTGATGTTAGATTACGACTCTGATCTAAAAACATCTTTACAGTAGATGGTGGCGAACCTAAATACAGCGGAAAAACAAGACCAATTAGCGCAGATGAACTATCTAAATAACCCCCTGTTTTCAACAGAGTTGCTGCATCAATAATGCGAGTTTTACTGTTTTTTAATGACGCAGAAAGAAGTTTTGATACTCGTGACGAGTTGCCATCCCCTTCAAAAAAAATAATATCAATATTCTTCATATCTCATCTATGGACATTGACAAAAGAGCAATAATATCACAAACATCTATTCCCTGCTGATTAATATCCTTTACTCCTTCAGAAATACTATCATAACAGAAAGGACATGCCGTAGTCACAAGATGGGCTCCGTTTGAATAAGCATCCATGGCTCTAAACTCACCCAGCTTATAAGCCTTTCTTTTCTCGAAATTGTTAACAGCTCCCGAGGCACCACAACAGACAGATAAAGGGCCCGACCGTCTCATCTCGGTAATATGCACACCAGGAATCGAATCCAAAATAACACGATGAGTTTTATACATATCATTAAAACGACCTAAATAGCATGGATCATGAAATGCAATATTTTTATTAATACTTTTCTTAAATACAAGTATTTCTTCTTCAATAAGCTTTCTGATTATTTCAGTATAGTGAAAAACTTCGGGAAACGGTAATTTTTCAGATTGCGCAAGAATAGGATACTCGTTTTTCAGGGTATGGTATCCATGAGCACAGACCGTTATGATTTTTTTTATTTTGTATTTTTCAAAAACACGTAGATTAATCTTACCCATTTTTTCGAAAAGAGCTGTTTCACCACCCCTCAAGGCCGCGTCTCCGCAACAGCACTCTTCTTTTCCAAGAACAGCAACCTTAATACCGTGATGTAAAAATAATTTTATTAAAAATTTCAAATTTTTATATTTATCAGGGTCAAATGAATAGTTACATCCAGCAAATAAAAGATAATCGAAATCAATATCATCCTGAACATACGGAAGTTCACTATCGTTCAGGCTTTTTGCATTGTAGCAATTATCAACAGAAGCAGATGTATGGTTCATGGTTCTAAAAAGTTGACCAAGCGGAGGGGGAATTTGACCTTTTTCAAGAACATAGTGACGTTTTAAACCTGTTATTACAGATAAAGGATCCACTCCAGACGGACATACTTCGGTACACAACCCACAATCAAAGCAAGAGAATAATTCGTCAGCATTTATATAATCTGATAATTGAGCCTCTTTTTTTTCGAGTAAAAGGTTCAGCTTACCTATAACAGCTTTGGGAGAAAGAGGCAGTTCAGCGATCATTGCTGGACATTTTTCATCACATTTTCCGCATTCGGTACATGCATCAGTACTGCGTAAAAGATCAGAGCTAAAATCAGACAACCTGTTTTGCCCAAAACCGCTTTTTTTTAACGGAATTATCTCTTTGGGATTATAAAAGTTCTTTTGTTGTAACGAAACAGGTTTTGTATTCAACAGATGTATAGGAAGATAAATTGAAAAGAAACTCCGCTTTATTGAGCTTAACAGAATAAGGATAACGGCTAAAAGCAAACTAATAGTCCAACCAGCGATATAATAATTTTCAAGTAACACAGGATCACTATTTTTAAAAAACCAGGATACAGCGTATGCAGCAAAAAAACCACTTTCATAAACGGGTCTATCCATAATTGCTATTCGCAGCGCGTCATTAATAATCAAAGCAACAAAAAACAGCATCATGCCAAACAGGAAAAGCATATCGGTTTTGTTTGTACGTAAATACGCAGGACGAACTATCAAACGCAAGTATATGCTAACAATGGTTAAAAAGAACAACACTATAGCGGCACAATTAACAACAATTGACCATAAATAATAGTAATACCCCTGTATAAAAGTGGTATTCATTACCGGCTTAATCAGAAGAACATCCAGCATAAGAGCTAAATACAATAATATCAGAGTAACAACAGCGGCAAAAAGTAGTATTCTGTAAATACGATCGAAGATTCGGGTTCCAGTTGCTTTTCCGAAAAACAGGAGTTTTGTCGCATTTATAAAACGGGATGAGAATTTTGATTCACCCCCCTTAAGATTTGATCTTTTCCAAAGAGAACTTCTATACCTGTATTCAATAAAGTTTATTGCCAGAACAGTTAAAATGCCAATAATTATTAATAAAGGCATAAATGACGAAAGAGAACCAACCCGAAAAAGAAAAGAGGGCAGTATTTCATAGTCGGGGATTTGGAAATTTTCCATATTGACTCAAGCTCCAGTATGCCTCCCATGGATATATGCTGGTCGGGTTACCGTATAGATCAAATTTATCTTTTGATAATTGCAGTTAACCGCTTGATGTCAACAAAAATTAGCCGTTTGACCAATTGAAATAATTTTAAAATTAATCTTCTTTTTTTATTGACAGGATAGGGCCAAATATTGTCTTATCTTTTACGAACCAAGGGGTAGTAGCTCAGTTGGTTAGAGTACATGCCTGTCACGCATGGGGTCGCGAGTTCGAGTCTCGTCTACCCCGCTTGGATAAAGGACGAAAAGTTATTACTTTTCGTCCTTTTTTTTTGTTTAATACTTCTATAGTTTTTTAATTAACTAGTTGAAATTTTTACTGTTTTATGATATTTAATAACAGGGGTATCACTCAACTATTATTGATTCTGTTCGATTTACTGCTATAAATTCTTTTTTTTCAGGTTACTAGTCAGCACTGCGGTAAATATGTAAAAGTTATTAATTATTAAATTGGAGTATTAACATGAAAAAAATTTTTTACATGCTTCTAATTTCATCTGTAGTAGTCTGCATCTCTACCAATGTTGTATCAAAAAACGGAAAAATTCAATCCGTTGTGTCAAAAGGCACATACGTTCCTGCTGATCCCATAAAAAGGGCATTACTGCCAAAAATGCCTGTCCCGGCTTCTTACGAAGACTACGCCATTTTACAATCCATTGACGAAACAACTAATATTGTTATTGGCAAATTTTCACAAGGTATACGACGTATTACTTGGATTTCTGATAACAATAACGATGGAAAAGTTGATACGTTAATTCATTATTTTACTGATGACAATAATTTTCATGTAGTCACAAGTCCCGAGAAAATTTACAGTACTGAAGCTTTTAACGAACTTAAACTGGATATTATTAACGGATCACAAAAGAAAATTGCGTCTAACAAAGAAGGAATTAACTTTTATAAAGTTCTTATGGATAAACACCCCGAGATGATAACCGTTGCGAAAGACAAAAAAGGTTACCGCATTAATCTTATAGATCCTGATGATCGGGGGAGGGTACGCGCTACTTTATCCTGTTCAAACAACGGAATAAACGGAAACGATCTTGTATTGCAACTTAATTACCGCCATAGAGGCAACGCGATGTTAAGCCCGGTCATTGTTTACGGCGTCTATTGCTCCAACAGCAAAGATCCTGTTGTAAAAGAAGCTGTAAGTGACATACTGGACTATATTCAAAAACGTTACCCTACAATATGAATCAATTCAAATTGATGTTTACACAAGACCCCGCAAACGGGGTCTTTTTCTTATTCAAGCGCTTTTTCGGCCAACATAAGAGCACCTTCAAGAGTTTGCGCTCCGGCTATAAATCTCGCTGGGTGACAAAATGTTGCGTCTTTTACGCCCGTTATCCGAGCCAACTCTTCTTCCCTTTTTCCGGCCCATTTTTTGGGAAGAGGTTTTCTTGATTCAAACGAACTTAACTGCCTGGGTACAGCTCTTACCCGCCAATCTCCTGTAGTTGAGGGAAAAATTACATATATAAACTCTGTCTCGTTAATAATAATGTGTTGCCATGGAACATACTTGTCCAAAACAATATAAAATGGATTCACAGATTGATCAATTGCAGCATATATATAATCTCTCGATAGCTCAAACCCCTCCGCTTTTTCCAGCTCATTTTTCAAAATCTGAATAGCAATAACTACAGCCTTTTCAAATATCTCATCATGACTGTTATCCTCTTTAAACCATGAGGGATTAAATGAATCAAAAATATCTGAAATAGTAAAATGCGCAAAAGAATTGTTTTCTTCACCAAAACTATAACCACAGTCAGTCGCATCTATAGACTGGATTATTTTTCTATCAATATGTTCAAATCTAAAGCGGGTTTTAGCAAGACGCATACCAAACTCTTTCCATATCAAACCACATGAAGCGTAAGGAATACCATTCGACCTTGTGCCGGCTCCGTTTTCAAGATGATGGTCATAATCTCCTGAAGATGGACAATTCTTTCCGCCAACATCAATTCTTAGATCAGCGCCTTGCAGAACGTCCATGTTTCGCGAACGAATTATTTTTACCTCCGGCCAGATCATTCTGATGATCGCGGCAGCAAATATATCGTCCGCATGAAAAACTCCATCATGTACTGCAATACTTTTGATATCCACATAAAACTCCATTTTTTAATATTATGGTAATCTTTAATAATTAACTTTTTCCGCGGTTTTTTGAGCTTGCGAGAAAATTTGCCACAAAAAGCCATATAATCGCTGGTTAAAGGCAATACAATCATCTCGAAGTTTGCTTCAGGTAAACAGTCTTGCTGTAATTGCCGCAACCGCGTTTTCGACCCGCAAAATTCGAGGACCCATGTTTACAGAAAAAAAGCCAGCTTCTTCAAATTTCTCAATTTCGTATGGTATAAAACCACCCTCTGGTCCAATGGCAACAACAGAAGGGCAATTAATTGAAGATGGAGCCGGTTTTTCAGCATAAGGATGAGCCACCAGACATATCTTCTTAACCAGTTTTGGCAAAACATCTTCGACAAAAGGCTTAAAAAGCCTATAAAAAGATATTTCCGGATAGCAAGTGTCACCAGACTGTTCAAGCGCCATAAGCATCTCTTCTTTAATATTTTGTTCAAGGAAAAATGGGCTTTGCCAATAACTCTTGTCCGCCTTCCAGCTATTAATAATCACAAAACTGCTTATACCCATGGCTGTACCATACCTAATTACCTTTTTCATGGATTTTGGCCGACTCATTGAAATTATTAGAGTTAAAGGGATTTTTTCTGGTGGGTTTTCAAAAATTTCAGGCTTGATTAGAACATACTCTTCATTAATAAATTCGATTATTCCTCTACCTGTCTTGCCTCCGATTTGTCCTACTCGCAAGTTATCACCTTTAACAGCTTTTAAAACATGGCGAATATGCTTATGTCGTCTCCCATCTAACTTTATAAGAGAATCATCATATTGATCCGAATCCGAAAATAGCAAAATATTCATTAGACTTATTGATTTATATACTCAACAAAGGCACCGTAAACCCATCCAGATTGACCTTGGTACTCTACCTCAATCCATTTCGCCTTAAATCCGGCTATTTCGTCTTCAGGGCCATCCAATGATGTTATCTTAATGGTTGTACCATCAGGTATTGCTGTTATTTTTTCTCCATCAGTAGAGGGCTTACTTCTAAGAACAAGTCCATTTTGAGCTTTTACAACACCTGTAATGTCTTCACCGTTACCAGAAATTAGATTAATTCTCATTTCAATTATTTCAATTTTCATTTTCTTTAAAACAGGATTATCCGATACTATTTCCCTGTCACCGATTACCTGTGAGTATTCATTAAAGTCAATAGATTCTGTGTCCGTTTCCTGTGTGTAATATATTCTTATATTCAAGAGCCCTTTATACTTCTCCAGAACCCCACCGTTAAACGACATTACATATCCACCGTAATCCCAGTCGAATCCCAAGAAAATTACCGGTTTTCCATTTATTTTCTCCAATTCTTCTAATGTCATCCCAACAGTAATCCCTTCGGCCGTTTTCCACTTTGAATTTTTTTTTCGTAAAATTACTGTTGTAACCGGCTTTTCATACTGTCCGCTCCATAATATTTCCATTTCATCATTACTGTTTTCATAAAGAACATGACCGTTTTCAAATTCACCTTCTCCGGCAGGAATCTGTTTTCGTCTTATATTTTCTTCACCAACCTCTTCAATAAGCGACGTTTCCGAAATTTTAGCAGAAACGGGACCAACCCTTTCCCCCGGCACAACATTTTCTTCGGTCTTTTTTGAACATCCAGCAACAACCAACAAAAAAAACAGAATAACATATTTTATATTCATTTAAACTCTCCAGTATATAATGAGTAATTTAGAAATATTGCCGAACTCCAGAAGACTAAACCAACCATTTAACATAATAAACACCAATTATCATAATAAACACCAATTATCAAGTTGTCACTCTAAAAACGGCCGAAATTTTAAACTTAATAATTACCAGATTTTAATTATATTAAACAAATTGGCTCAATTTACTTTTTGAATATCATTTATATTCAAAATAAACATCAATCATGAATATCTTAGCATCACTGCTTTTACATTGTAAATTTCCCCGCGCAGAACCGTCAACACCTATTGGTTTATTGGTAATAACAAAATAGTGGATTTATTTGACAAATAAAACTAAATGGTTATTAATTAAAAAACCAGTAATGTATTAGACTTGCTAGCAGAAAATCATACCAAAAAAATATAATTCAGCTCAAGGTAATAGACAATGGATATCTTTACTCTTCTTATAATCGCTTCGGCCCTTTCTATAGACGCGTTAAGCGTTTCAATTGCCAACGGAATAATTATTCCCCAACTAAAAACAAGACAGGCTATATATATATCTTTCTCTTTTGGATTTTTTCAATCAATTATGCCAGTTATTGGTTGGTTTGTTGGCAAAACATTCGCGGAGTATATACAAGTATATGACCATTGGATTGCTTTTGCGCTACTTTCGTCGGTAGGAATAAAAATGATTCATGAAGCGTATACTCAAAGTGAAAACAAGACATGCAAGAACTGTCTTCAGCCAAAAATTCTTTTATTAATGTCATTAGCAACAAGTATCGATGCTCTGGCAATAGGGATCAGTTTTTCAATACTAAAAACGGATATTCTTTTCCCGGCCATTGTTATTGGAGTTGTAACTTTTATAAACTGTTTCGCAGGAATAACTATTGCTCACAAAATAGGATCATTTTTTGGAAAAAAAATGGAATATGCTGGGGGGATAATCTTAATTGCTATAGGTGTTAAAATTGTAATCGAGCACATCTGTCTTTGCATCTGACTTTTCTCGATTATATCATTACAGTCCGATTTTTACCATCCTGCTTAGCACGTGACAATGCACGCATTGCCCTGTCCATAGCATCACCGGAGCCATCCCCTAGGCGAACAGAAACAACACCCGCGCTAAAACTTAATTGTGTAGCGTTTTCTATATTCCGGCGTATTCTATCAGCAACAAGTTTTGCCTGAAGACGACTTGTTCTTGGAAGTAAAACTGCAAAAGTATCAAATTTTATTCTTGCAGCAGAATCGATATCCCTAATCTCTTTGGATATGGATTCTTTGATCAATACAAGTAGGTTTGACCCCTGTTTGGCATCAAAATCCGATGTTTTTTGCTTAAAATCATCTCCATCAAGAAGTATTAATGAAAAACCGCTTTTAAACTGTTTATACCTAAGTAACTCCCTTTCCAAATCTATATAAAAACTTTTTTCATTTAGCAAACCTGTTAACTTATCAAATAGCATCAATTGGTCAAAGGCTAACTCTTTTTTTTCAAGTTCATCAAGAAGTTTATTAACAGCATAGATACAGTTTTTATGCTCTGGAAGATAGTATTTATCAGGATCTAGCCTTTTCATCTGCTTAATCGGTTGCTTACAATTATCAACTAGCGGGGTTACGTCTACCTCGCTTGTTTTATATACAGTATGCAACACTGAAGCACTTATTAAAATTATAGACACAACTATAAATATTATAATTAATACTCTAAACAGGGCTCTTGAATTAAGACTTTCTATTTGAGCTCTATTTGCCTCGGAAATTTCTATAACCGTTTCTAATGCTATAACAGCTCCAAGAGCCGGAATGTCATGACAGTACATTATTGTATCTTTTATTGTCTCATTTTCGAATTTTCTGGAAGATTCTATAAACAATCCATCGGTTTTCCCAATAGACTCAAGAATTAATGGCGTGATGTAATTTCCTTTCAAATCTTTAATATCACTTATATTTCTCTCTTTATAAATGCCATCAGGATATACAAGATTATTACCGTTATAATCAATAGATAAAAACCCATAACCTGCTTTTCTCGATTGATATTCAGCTCTTCTTATAGCCTCTGCGATTCCTGCTTTATCGACATCCGGAACAATATCGCTTAAACCTATGTACAAATCAAGAGGGTCAAAGCGCATTAGGCAAGTCGCCTTTTTGATCATTACCATCCCATTTTTTTTACTATTTTCCCAATGTGAAAAAACAAAAGCCGATTTATTTTTATTGATTGCCTCCAGCTCTTCTATAATAATCTGCTTTCCGTTATCATCCTTTAAAAAACTTATATCACGACCTTCAAACTCCAAGTTTTCGGGATATATCAAAGCAGTACCCTTATACGATACAGCGTAAAACCTTTTACCTAAAGAGGCCGTCTCCTTTTTAAACAACAACAGCAGGCTATCACGATCCCCCTTCCCGTTTTTCCGATAAAGAGAATCTAGCCTGTCATAAAGCATGTTTATCTCAGAAGATAATCTGTCTTTTATTTGTTTTTCTTCATGTTCTATTTGATAATTTATAGAATAGAGCGACAAATCGGAATGATCTTTAAGTCTCTTAAACTGATTTTTTTTGCTATTCTCAATAATTATTCGTGAATCATTTTTATATTGGCCATACGAAGATATAACAGTATAGGCTGTCAAAGTAAGAAGTAAAACCACAGATGTTAATATAAGAACCAAGATTAAACGTTTAACCATTAGAATTTTCTGCCTATAACATCAAAACTTAAAATTATCCTTACAGAATGCTTGATTATCAATCAGCCTGCAAGGATAATTTTTTTAAGTTAATTAACGGAAAATTCCTGTTTTAAATACAACTACAACCTTGTTCAATACCATGCCGTTTTGACATGTAACCAGATATCCGTTGCAATTTGCAGCCAAATATCAGTATTTACTGTCAGCATATTCGACCCAACCACCTGCTTTTATTAGCTCAAGGTCAAAAGGCGCCATTTGAAATTCGACTGTTTCGACCTTTCCACCACCAGAAAATGTTAGCAATCCTCGATCCAGATCAATATCAACGCTAGCCGATATTCCCTTATAAATATTGAAAAGGTGATCAATAGTCTCGGTCTTGAGCTCAATCGCACACATCCCGCAATTATACATATTTTGCCTAAAAATACGGGCAAAATTCTCTGCAATTACAACATAAATGCCGTTAACTTCAAGAGCCCAAGGAGCATGTTCACGGGACGAGCCACAACCAAAGTTGGCTCTGGTAACAATAACCTGTTTGCCATTTATATCAACAGCAGGGTCAAACCCTTCAAGAATCAGGTCTTCAAGAAGGAAAGGCTTCAATGCCGTTTTGGTAATCTCTGTAAGATATTTTGCTGGTATTATTTCGTCTGTATTAATATCCGAACGATCCAGAAAGAGTATATTTCCTCCAAAACTTTTCATAATTATCTCCTTATCCTTTGTACAATGGTGAATTTGTTATCTTTCCTGCGATTGCGGTAGCCGCCGCGCTAGCTGGACTCATTAGATGAACAGTTCCGCCTTTTCCCATACGTCCGCTAAAATTTCGGTTAGTGGTAGACGCACATACCTCCCCTTCAGCAAGAACTCCATTACTCATACCAAGACAGGCACCACATGTTGAATTTGTAATACAGAATCCTGCTTCAAAAAATATTTCCAAAATACCCTCATCCATGGCCTGTTTATAAATAGCTGGGGTAGCTGGAGACAATATTCCTCTGACGCTATCAGCAATCTTTTTATCTTTCAGAACCTTGGCTGCTTCACGCAAATCCTCAATACGACCGTTTGTGCACGACCCAATATAAACCTGGTCCACAACTGTTCCTTCCATTTCGCTAATACTTTTTACCTGATCTGGCTTATAACCAAATGTCGCCTTTGGATCAAGAGAAGAAAGGTCATATTCAATTACCTTCTCATACTCGGCATCACTGTCAGAAATCCATTCAGAATACTCTTTTAAAGCGGCCTCTTTATTTTCAAACTCGTTATTGATAAACGGCCACAGGTAATCAACTGTTACCATATCAGGATAACAGATACCGACAGTGCCGCCTGCTTCAATAGCCATATTGCATAGAGTCATACGAGATTCCATACTCATTGAATCAATTACCGGCCCAGTAAACTCCATGACTCTGTTTGTCGCTCCGTTAACTCCAAGCTGAGAGATTATGTAAAGAATAACGTCCTTGGCATACACACCCTCTTTAAGATTACCTTTTAAAACAAATTTGAATGTCTTAGGAGCCTTGAACGCACAAACCCCCTTCAGAATGCCCACCTCTAAATCTGTTGTTCCTATTCCAGCCGCGAAAGCACCAAACGCTCCATGAGTACAGGTATGAGAATCTCCCATAATAACGGTGTATCCGGGTCTCACAAAACCTTTTTCAGGAAATATAGCATGACAGACTCCGTTTCGCCCTATATCGAAAAAATCCTTTATTTTATGACGAAGAGCCCAGTCACGAAGAATTTTTCCCTGTTCAGCGGTTTTAGAATCTTTTGCTGGGGTCACATGGTCTATAACTGCCTTGATTTTTGAAGGATCAAAAACACGGTCTTTACCGCGCGCTTCTAGGTCAGTTATCGCAATAGGAGTAGTAATCTCATGACAAAAAACTGCATCAAGTCTTAATACATTGACTCCCTCATAGGGCATATCTACCAGATGTGAATCAAAAATTTTTTGAGCAATGGTTTTTCCCATAATTGCCTCCTAACTAAATTAATATGTCATCGGAACATTACATTAAAACATTCTTGGCGGTGTTATCACCCAGAATGCCTTAAGATGCTTTTGTCCTTTATTAATAAGCCTGTGTGGTATATCCGAATCAAAAGAGATGCTATCGCCTTCGTTAAGAATATAAGATTCACTTCCTATTTTGAATTCACCACTACCTTCAATTATTACACCCAACTCTTTTCCCGAATGGCCATATTCTTCTGATTTACTTTCTCCACCCACCGATATTTTCATAATGTAGGCTTCAATACCATGTTCAGAATTTCCAGGAGTTCTACAGAGCTGTTCGAAAAAGACATCCTTCACCCTGTATTCATCACGCTCCTGAGAGCGAACAATGTTTACCTTACGGTTTTTTTTATAATCACTGAAAAGATACTCGAGATCGATATCCAAAACATCAGCAATACGCAAAAGAGTATCGATTGCCGGCGATATCTTATTTCTCTCTATCTGAGACATAAGACTTTCACTAACAGAAGCCTTCTCGGCTACCTCTTTCATAGTGATCTTCTTTTTTTCCCTGATTTCCCGAATCTTTTCGCCAAATTTATATTTCATATCGCTCTTTATATATATTTAAGATACTTTAGTATATATAAACTATCGTCAAAATTGTCAAGGAAAAACAGGCCATTTTTTACGATTTACAACAAAATTAGTAATTTTTCATTGTTCTCTATTATAAACTTTACAGACAAAAATCAAATATCATAATGTGTTTTTAAAAAACAGAAACATAAATTATTTTACATAAGGCTTAAAAAAATGAAAATCTTCTACATATTACTGCTTACATTACTATTCTTGATGCCTTCAGCATGCAAGAAAGATAAACAAGAACACACAAAGTCTTCCGGGAAAGAGTCAGAAATATACTATAACACTCTTGATCGCGCGACAAAAGCTTTTGAGCAGGAAAACTATAAAGAGACGGAAAAACTGATTAAAAGGGCAATCAATCTGGAACCGGGAATGCCCATGGCGTACTACATGTACGGTATGCTGTACGTTCACAGCAATGATTTTCTTAAAGCCGGTCAGAATTTTGAAATGGCACTTAAAAGATCAACCCTGTCCGAGAAAAAAAGATTAATTGATGAAATTGACTCTATGACCGGTTTTATAGCAGATGATGATGACGTGAATTTATTGGAAAAAGCTACAAACTTGTTAGACAAAGGTAATTACAAACAATCTCTTTTAATTGTCGAGAAATTGCTGACTAAATACCCTTATAATCCCGACGTTTTGTACCTTTGCGGCACAAATGGAATCAAAAAAGGCAATAAAGATGCGTCTTTACATCTGGAAAAAGCCATCAAGGTTCATCCTGCGCATCAACTATCTTTTAAATCATTAATGGATTATTACAAAGAAACCAGATCGAATAAAAAATTGACGCAATTATATGAAACATATATTGATTATTTCGGTGAATCTGCTGATATTTGTACAGAATATGCTATACACGTTTATAATTGCGAAGATACAGAAAAAGCATTGATTCTTCTGGATCAAAATATTGACAAATTTCCCGATTATCATATTAATCATTTTTTTGCGGGTAAAATTCACTACTCTTTGAACAAGAACGATCTCGGATTAAAGCATCTTTCTGCCTTCATTGAAAAATCGAAAGGAACAGATACTGATGCGAAACTTGTTAAAGAAGCCGAGCAAATGCTGATAAAATTGAAATAGATTATTTTAATTCCCTAAGCAACCGCTAAAAATTTCTGGAGAAAAATATGCTTTTTGAACTAATCAGCAACAAACCCCTGGTAAACTCGATTATTGCTTTTATAACAAGCCAGATATTAAAATCTATTTACTTCTATTTCTCGGGCGCAAAAAAACAGTTACATGAGTTTTTTGGCACCGGTGGAATGCCCTCTTCACATTCGGCAACGGTATCTGCTCTATCTACTACAATAGGAATCACTTCCGGCTGGGGAAGTGTTTCATTTGCAATATCATGCGTGTTCAGTTCAATTGTAATATACGACGCAGCCACCTTAAGACGAGCTGCCGGAAACAATGCAAAAAAAATAAATGAAATAACCACTAAACTAACTGAAAGTCTTGGGCCACAGACTATAAAACTTAAGACCGATATTGGTCACACCGTACCTGAGGTAGTAGCCGGAATCGCGTTAGGAACTCTTTTGTCAGTATTATCATTTATGTTTTAATTATATTACAAATTTGCCAATAAGAGTTCTTAATTGCGTTGAAAGTTTCTTAAGCTCCACACCGCTTTCGGATATTTTGTTAATTATCGCCCCCTCTTCTTTAACCGATACTGCTATCTTCTCGACAGAAACGGCATTTTGATCAGCAGACTCTGTTATTTCGGCAACTCCCGCTGCAACACTCTCCTGTATACGATCCATATCCTCTATCTTCAAATTCATCTCGTTAATTTGAGTAATAATAATATCAAAAGTTCCGTATATATCCTTGAATAAAATATCTGCTTTTTGCAACGCCTCTTTTTCAATAGTAGTATTTTCACGCAAATAATTTAAATGCTCAGTTGTGGTTTCAATTTCAAGGTTTATGTTTTTTACAATCTGTTGTATGCTCGAAGCCTCTCGTTGCGATTGCTCGGCCAACGACCTGACCTCTTCCGCGACAACAGCGAAACCCTTACCAGCGTCACCAGCGCGAGCAGCTTCAATACTGGCATTTAATGCTAACAGATTTGTCTGCTCAACAATGTCCGAAATAATTGTTACTATATCATTTATCTCAAAGACCCTCTGTCCCAACTTACTTATGGATTGTTCCACATCTTCGGTTGAAGATATTCGCTTCTTAGAAGTACTTCCCAATATCTCTATATTTTTAAGCCAATCCTTATTCTTATTCACCGCATCATTGGCTTTTTTAGCTACAACATTGCTGATTACGTTTAAATGTTTAAAGTTATCACGAAAATTATCCATCGAGGCCATTATCTCTTCTGTGGCGGTAGCCTGCGCCATAATATCATCATTAATTGTTAGTACTGAACTCTGTATGTTATTAAAAATGCTATTGGTTTGAATCATAGAACCGTCAAGAGTCTCCGCTGTATCCGCTACTGACGAACTTACAGTACTTACATTTAGCGCAAGTTCTCTTATCTCATCAATCATATTGTTTATTCCGTCGTTCAACAAACCTATCTCGCTCTTTGAAACATCAGTAATTTTTTTTGTAAAATTACCACTTCGCACATAATCAAGAACAGTTAAAATATTTCCCGTTTTAGCCTTTATAAACTTTTGCAGAAAAAAAGAAGCTCCGATAATCAACGCAATAACACCAACCATAACAAGCGAAATAAAAATCCTTACCTTGGAATGACTTGCTGTTACTTCGTCCATGCGTATCTTGCCGCCCATTGTCCATCCGTTTTTTAGCTTTTTCAACAGCAAAATATCTCCGTCAACCGATTCAACAGAAATTACAGACTCTTTACTGTTTTGCCGCACAACCTCTGTTAAGTCTCCGTCACTAATTTTTTCTGTTTCTCCGATAGGCGTTACCATTGGCCCTTTATTGTGAAGAATTATATCCCCTTTATCATCCAAAAGAAAAAGATAACCGCTTTCAAAAAGCACTGTGTTAAAAACAAGCTCTTTAACAGACTCCAGGTTAAGATCAACTCCTACTATTGCAAGAAGCTCATCGTTCTCATACACAGGAATCAGGTATTAAGTCATTAAAACTTCATTTCTGTCGTAAGATCCTCTTATCCAGGTATCTTTTTTCGTTTCATATTTTACGGTATTATACCAGTTACGATGATCTGCCTCTCCTGTTACAAGAAAATAAATAGACGCAGAAACCATGGGCTGTCTCTTGATTGTGCCATCATGACTTCTGGAAAACTGTACATTATAGGGGCTTCCACAATAATCCATATCAAGATAGATATAGGCGCTGTATACGAAATCAGGGCTACTTAGCAATACCCATTCAATTTCATTTGAATACGATTCAAGCAGATTGTCATAATAGTCTATTTCTCTTTCACTACGGCTGGTTCGCCCAAGTTCCTCTTTAAAATCCAGATATAACGACTGAGCCATACTGCTAACAAGAACAAGTTCTGTTTCGTTTGTCTGTGACACCTTTTCTAAAATGGTTTCTGTACTCTTCACAGCATTTTCAGTCAAGTTTCTAAACAGATATGCTGATATTACAAGCACAGAACTTCCCGCACTTATAACTGAAACTATTATAAGCAACCCGGTAATTATATGAGATATCGAAAGATATCTTTTGGTTGTTTTAACCGATCCCTTATTAGATTTTTTTCCAAAAAACATATTTCCTCTTAAATTTGTTATAAGCAAAATTATAAAATTTATGATGAAAGCCTGACATTTTCGAACCTTACATCACTATTTTATTAATAGCACCTCTTTAGATAATGTAAGAAAGTTTTTAGCGAAAACAAAAAAAGATTCTGAAGTTTCCAAATTTTGACAACTTTCGATATCAGGTTTTCCAGGTTAGCAGCGTAATTATATTTTGTATTAGCTTGATTTTGAGATTATGTTATTACGTGCAACTGATTAGCTGAGCTTAAGTGAAACAGAATAATCACGCAGGTAAGGTGTTTAGGATTTATATGGGTTTATAAGAGGTAATTAACAAAAGAAAGACTTTAGATTAATATATTATCAAGGAGATAAATAAAAAGGGCCTTTCGACCCTTTTTATTTATTATATTGCTGTATCTTTTTATGCTTTTGCAAGTTGTTCTGGTGTAACAACAGCACCAAATTTTTCTTTAAGAGCAAGCAGACCTTTTTTCTGATCTTCATAGATATCAAAGATTCTTGAAGGAACTTTTTCCTCTTTTGCCCACGCGTCTTTCTGAAGGTCAAGACGAGCAACCATGTTATCAACATAAAAAGAGAAATGTTTAACATAAAGCTCTTCTGAATATGGTTTATCGATACCTGCAAAAAGTTTCTTTAGATCTTCATAAAGTGGAATAAAACCTATTGGTGTTTCAATAGCATCAACATCTCCGTTAGCACGAAGCTCAAGCCATCCAAGCCACACCTTAACATCTTTTTTCTCACCAAGAAGTTTTTTGCCTTCGCCGCCTCGAGATCCTTCGGTCAAAAAGTAGTTCAAACCGGCCATAATAGGCTTTTCTTTAAGCTCGGCATTATTAAAAAACTTGAATTGGGCATCCATATAGTCACCAAGCGCGCCTGGAATAAACGGAGCATTTGCCCAAGGCTGTCGGTTTACACCAGTTGCTCCAACCTCTGTT
>DAOTGZ010000004.1:0-41473 GCA_035447445.1 Spirochaetota bacterium
AATTACAGAAGGTGTACAACATAATAAATCACCGTTCTGAATTATCTCGTATGTACTATTTGATTCGTTATAGTTTATTGTAATATTTTTACCGCTTTTCTTTTTACCAATGGAGATACTGTTATTTTTAAACGGAAGGAATGTCACCAGGTCATCAAGTGAAAAACTGCTTCTGAAGTAATCGATCTCTTTTTTAAGATCAAAATAACGATTCTTACTCCCCGGATAATCGGTTTCAAAATCGACATGTACATCAAGATTTTCGGGACCGAAAAGTGACTCTTGTAGTACCTCTCTCATTCGGACTATCTGCTCTTTACGGCATATTACATGAGTTTTCTGTTTTCTAACAAAAAAATTAAAATAGAGAGGAAATTCAATTTCAGCAACACTTATCCCTTTTATCCAGTCAAAAAGAGTTGCAGGTAATACAAAAAAAGAGGGTACGCCTCTTTCCATAATCATTGTGTCTTTTATGGTCTCGGGTGGAACACCTATCTGGACGGGGCCAAGACATGTATCTACAAGATAACCACCCCGTTTTAGTTGTATATAATCAGCCATATGCCTCATCAATTGCTCGCAAAATCTATTGAATGCAGTTTAAGTTTGCTTAAATTGCATTCAATAGATTTGCAGATTATTAAAGGACTCTATTTTAACCAGAGAGCATCAGAGAGTCAAATAATTTATTAATTTTAGCACAATTGGGCTTTTGGTTGGAAGGTCATTTTACAATTTCTTTTTAACAATATCATATATCTCTTTGCCATCTTTGCTCTGATAAGGAAACGAAAAAATAATCAGGTAGTTATCCTTAATTAACATCAACTCAGGGTACTCTTTTGAACCTGGCTTCCCCTGCCCAAAAAAAAGTTTGGTCAAAAATGATTTATGACCATCGTCCAGTTTCTCGTCAAAATAGTAGTAAAAAACAGTGCCCTGCTCTCCGTTGTTATCCGTGCTCTGTGTGTATTTTTCTGAAATAACGGGTAAAATATGTCTGTAGTTATTCGAGTTATTATAAAAAAGAGCCTGATGATTGCTATAAAAGTTTTTAATATGTGAAAGATTATACTTTTTTATTTCAGAAGGGTTTAATTTTATTTTTTCAAAATTCTTGGTCTCCCCTATTTCTAATCGATCATTAACAAGATCGTAAATATCAGATAGAAAAGCAGTTTTAACTTTCTTGTCATTTGACAAAATTGTAAAGGAGCCCAATAGATAATTATAACGAATTATCCCCTGTATCAGATAAGCATATTCTCCTTCTTTGTTAGACACATCGTTTTTATCAGTTAAAAAATAGAAATATCCTTTGATTTTACCATTCTTATTCAACTCTTCGATAGATAGCTCCTTTTCAACAGCACTTGGTAAAAGTTCTTGCCCCTGTTTAGTAATAATACTTTTTAGTTGTTCATTACTTGTTTTGTCAGAGTTGTAGGGATAAAGCGTGGTTGTAATTTGATAATCACCTTTTTTACTTGGATAAAGAAACATATCGTAGCCATATTCGTCTTCACCAATTTTAAAATTATCTCCACTCCACTCTTTTATAACAATCCTGACATTATCACATACAAAAAAAATATTTCCTTCATCAGAACTGAGAGTTGTAACACAAAAAAATACAAACATAACAATTAGTAGCTTAATTTTCATAATATTTCCTGGATTTTAAAATGTATAATAAGTGTGAGGCTCGGTAAATCCGTTTAATCCATAATCTGCTGACTTTTGAATAAAATCCTTGTAGTTATCACCATAGTGAACAAGATTAATTTTTCGTTTAATATTATCTGAAAAACCATTAAGCTCATCAATTGATGCGTGAACTCCACCTGTAAAAAGCTGACAGTCATGAAAAATTGCTTCTAACTCGAAACGTGAATCAAAATACTCAACTAGCTCTCTGTCAAAACGTGTATCACTCGTATACATTACTTTATCATCGATGATAACTCCACAACTCCAGAACGAGCTTTCCCAATCCCTTGAATTATCAGGTATGTGTTTGGTACGGAAAATTTTCAGATTAATAGAGCCAACGTTAGCTTCAAGTGTTTCACGCTGATATCCCTGTAAAACCTTTGGCCTGTTTATCCCGAAAAAATCTGAAAAAGTAAGAATGTCACCGGCGTTTTCTTCGTTATATGCAGCTCCGCCTCTTAGCGACATTTCCCATAAAATATATTGATAGGTCTCGTTTATTGTCATAACAGGTTTTTTTTTGGTAACATATTTATTCATCAAGGCAACTTCCTCTAAGCCACCTATATGATCAGCATGCGAATGTGTAATAAGAAAGTTCTGAACTTCTGTAATGGAACTACCAAGATCATTAAATGCTTGTGGGCATTTTGTACCGCAATCGACAAGAAGATGATCATCCCCTTTAATTATAAGAAGATTTGTCTGGTAATTGAATTTTGTAAAAGCACTACCGGTACCAACAAAAAACAACTGAAGAGCTCCATCGTTTTTTAACGAAAAGGGCTGATCATTTAAAGTAATTTTTTTCATAAAACCGCCTTATGGTGCTTTAATTTACTTGATGATCTATGGAAATAATAACCATACAATTTTGATCTGCTTTGAACAATAATGTCAATAAAAAAAAGGATCACCAATTGACAGAATAACTATATTTACTGTTGTTTTAATTGACTTAAGTTTAAGTGTTTACTTAAAGTTGTTCGTAAATTGATTACAGGGAACTTCGAAAAATTACCATTTCTGGAGCGGCTATGCCGATTGAAGCCAATTAAAGACAATTTTTCTCGTTGTCACTCGAAATAACGCTCATAAATATCGCTTGTTATTGATTATTTTTTTCGCAAGCTCAAAAAATCGCTGAAATTTTAAGCTTTAAAGACAGCTTCAAATTTCAGCTTAGTAAGCGATATTTATGGCTTTATTAAAGTAATTTTTTGTATTACCCGTGGGTCTTTTATCTTGTGCTAAAAGCTTATTGTTCTGATAAGAACAACCTACAAGGGCAAGCTCCTCTGCTGGTCGTCCAGCACCATTTTCTTTAAAAATGGTGCTGGACGACCAGCAGATGCAACCTGGTTAAAAAGTTAATTATTAGAGATTGCCTGCATTTAATGCCAAATACAAAAATCCAGAGTTAGAAAGGGCAAGTTGTAGTAAAGGTTACAAATTCCAGTTTCACAGAGGTTTTATGATGATTAATAACGAGTTTTGGGAAAGTTGTGTTGTTACAAAAAGACTATTATCGAACGAAAAAGCTTTTGATAACGAATCTCGTTCACCTTTTGACATGGATCACGATAGAATAATCTATTCCAATTTTTTTAGACGCATGCATGATAAAACTCAGGTTTTCCCATACGCTCCGCTCTCAAATTCTGGTCAGGCGCGGTCAAGGCTTTCCCATTCACTTGAAGTTTCATGCGTGGCAAGATCGCTCGGGAACCTTTTGGGGCACTACCTTGTTAAAAATGGTGCAAAAATAAGACCTTACGATATTGGCATGATTGTTGCGTCGGCCTGTCTAGCACATGATATAGGCAATCCTCCATTTGGTCACTCCGGTGAATACGCTATTCAAAGCTGGATATCGAATAATCTTGAATTTGCGCTTAAAGATAAATGGGAAAAAAACGATATAATGAATTTTGAAGGTAACGCGCAGGGTTTCAGAATCCTCTCTCGACTTGAAAGCTGTCAGCGGCCAGGCGGCTTACGACCGACGGTTAGTACGCTTGCCGCCTTTATGAAATACCCCTGCGCATCTATAGATACAGACAAAAACAGTAATAACCCAGGATTAAAAAAATTTGGTTTTTTCAAGGCCGACCGTGAAAGTTTCGATGATGTATTTGATTCATTTAATATTCCGCGTCAAAAAAATTGCGTTAACGCGTATACTCGACATCCATTTGCATTTTTAACAGAGGCTGCAGATGATATCTGTTACGCAATAGTCGATCTTGAAGATGCTTATCATTTGAGTGTTATCGGTTTTGATAGTGTTTATGATCTTTTAATGCCGATTGTCAGTTCAAATTCAAGTTTTAAGGACAACAAAGAGTTCGACAAGGATATCAGAGTCGCCAGAATGCGTTCAGCTGCGATAAGTGTATTGATAGATCAGACCATAGATGTTTTTACAGATAATATTGAACTTTTTGAAAAATATTCTTTTTCTACTCCATTGATAAATAAAATTGATCTTTCATCCAGCTACAGTGTAATAAAGAATTTTTCTTTTAACAAAATTTATAATTCAAGCCGTGTACTTGAAATAGAGTGTGCTGGATTCAAAACAATTGGAGGCCTTTTTGATATGTTTGTTAATGCAGTTTTGACTGATAAGCCTGTGGCACAAGAAAAAATCAGCAGACAGCTTATACCTTCACAATATTTCAAACGGCATGAAAATAGTATTCAGTCGAACAATCATAATCAGCTTATAGAAAGACTTTCGACTTACGAAAGAATTTTATCCATTACCGATTATATCTGTGGAATGACCGATCGTTATGCTGTCGAGTTGTACCAGCGAATATCAGGTATTAGATTGCCGGTCTATTAGAAAAGCATTTTAAAACTGAATATTGTTACGTCCACTTTCTTTGGCTTTGTAAAGAAGATTATCGGCAATTGAAACAAGCTCCTTTGATGTTTCCTTAATACATTCGGCCACACCGCCGCTTATAGTTACATTAAGATCCGTGTTTTCAAATGCAAGTTTCTCTATAGAATCACGAATTCTTTCGGCGGTTTCTACAGCCTGTTTTAACGATGCCTTTGGTAAAATAATCATAAATTCTTCCCCGCCGTAACGTCCCGCCAAATCAACATTTCTGATATTTTTTTGTATTATTGATGATACCGATTTAAGCACCTTATCTCCGAAAAGATGACCATAGGTATCATTAATATTTTTAAAAAAATCAAGATCAAGCATAATCAGAGAAAGTTTATCTCCGTAACGGCCTTTTTTCTCAATTTCAAGATCAAGTTGCCTGAAGATTTCCATGTGGTTCAGAAGTCCTGTTAATCCGTCTGATTTGGCCATTTTTTCAAGTTCCAGGGTTTTCTCTTTAACTTCTTTGTATAATGAATAGGACCTTGCGCAAGTGCGTATTCGTGCCATAAAAATATCGTTGTTGTATGGCTTTGTAATATAATCATCAGCTCCAAGCGATAAGACATGAGAAATGGTTTTTACGTTATCAATGCCTGAAATGGCAATTATAACACTTTTGCATCCATCGGATCTTAATTTTTTTATAACCTGATGTCCCGATGAATCTTTGAGTATAAGATCTACAAGATAGATATCGTAGGTTCTTCCGGCTTCGAACATCTCTTCAGGGTCTTCATAAAAATCTACACGATTAATTGAATTTATTCTGAAAATTCTTTCAGTAATTTTCCGGTCAACTTTTGAATCATCACAAACAGCAATATACATATCAGTAAGATACTGGGTTTTTGATTTAACCGCAAAGGCCTTTAAGTAGTCACGAATCTCGTCTCGAGATGATTTTTTCACAATATAATCGACAATACCAAGATCGTACATTTTTTTACGGTCTTCAAATGTATCGTTACCGGTTATTACAACAATAGGTACTTTTGAATAGGATCTGTTTATAAGTTCTATAAAACGTTCAATACTGCCCTCGCGAATTTCCATTGCGGTAACTATTAATGAAATATTGTCGGTTGACAATACTGCAAGCGCATCTTTTGATGAAGAGCAGCTGACATAATCGATATCAAGCTCATGGCAGATATCCGATATCAGCTTTTGATAAAGAGTACTGGTTTCAATATGCAGTATTTTAAACATAAAGATCCTTTGCCAAATTATATATTTATGTGTCTGTTAAGCCCGTTGATATCTTAAAAAAAACATGATGAAAATAAAAAATGCAAATTAATAATATGGATAATTTCTAGTGTATAACAATAGCTAATTTCTATTTATAGAGCAACTATTTTTTACTTGCCATAAATTTTCTTGTGACATAACAGGTATTAGCAATAATAAATAACTGTGGCAAAAAAAAATTCTGTTTTAAATAATTTCTATTATAATCGACTAATTGATTCGTTTTATATCGGGAATTAAAGGAATTACTTTTTATGCTGCCAAATATACGGTAAACAATGAAAAAAAACAGACAAAAAAAAATGCACAATGTTATTCACTATCTTAAATTAACACATCAATACTGGTTTCCGTCAGGCAAGTTAAGCATTCCCTCTTTCACCCTTCTTCTTACTGCCTTGATATGTTTTATCGCTTCTATGCTATATCTTTTTCTGAATCTTATTGTAGCATCCGGAAAATTTATTCCCCGTTTAACTAGTTTTCTATCTTCAGTTTTTTCGGTGCCATTATTAACCGTACCCGAAGATTTCTTGTCCAGAATCGCTCCAGGGCTTACAGAGTGGCTCGCAGGCATTAGAGGAGGAAATCTAAATACCTTTTTTATTGCAAGCTCAGTCGTAGCTATTGTGATTTTTCTGCTCTTCCGTAAAAAGATAAAAGGTCGCAAACTGCCCTGGATTATTCTTTTCGTATTGCTTACACTATCCATGATGGTAAGTGGTGTTAACGTAATTTTAAGTTATACCGGTCGGTTTTGGCAAACAGCACTGCAGCAGCGGGATACCGTAAGCTTCTGGCGTTTTATTTTTGTTCATTTGGGAATGTATGTTGTTGCGATGCCGATAGTTGTGTTTTACCCCTGGATACAGGGCATACTTGGAATAAAATGGCGTAAATGGCTTACCGACAAGTTTGTTGGATCGTATATGAAAAACAGAGCCTATTACGAGATAAGCAATAATAAAGAGATTGATAATCCCGATCAGCGTATTTCGGAAGACCTTAACCGTTTTACCGTCGAAAGTCTTGACTATTTGCTTATAATACTAGGCGCCATTATTGACCTTACAGCATTTACCCTTATACTCTGGTCAATTTCCCAAAAATTGACAGGCATTTTAATTGCATACTCGTTTTTTGGAACAGCTTGCACCATTTTCATTGGAAAAAAACTTATCGGTCTTAACTTTGAACAGCTTCGCCGTGAGGCAAACTTTCGTTACGGCCTTGTGCATATTCGCGACAACACCGAGTCCATCGCCTTTTACAGCGGTGAATCAACCGAGAAAAAAAATCTGGCTGTACGCTTTAAAAGTGTTGTTTCGAACTATATTCGGCTTATTGGTTGGGAAAGAAACCTAAAGTTTTTTACCAAATATTATCACTACATGCAGGTACTTATTCCCTATATAATCATGGCTCCGGCCTACTTTCGAGAGGAGATCGAATTCGGAGTAATGTATCAGGCCAGTTTTGCCTTTGCAATGATAATCGGTGCCTTCTCCATAATTATCACATACTTCAATTCAATAACCAGATATGTTGCCGGAATTCAGCGTCTAACATCCTTTGAAGATGTACTCATCAATTCACGTGGTATTCGTAAAATTGAGGGTCAAAAGGGATCTTACAAAATAAAACGTGAAAAAGCACCGCTAATTGAGGTTTCCAATCTTACACTTAAGACTCCTGATTTTTCCAAGAGTCTTGCACGTAATCTCTCTTTCCGTATAGATAAGGGAGAGAGTCTTCTTATAGTTGGTCCTTCTGGGGTTGGCAAAAGTTCTTTGATACGAACTATTGCAGGCTTGTGGGAATCAGGCGATGGTACTATCAAGACTCCAGAAAAGAAAGAGACATTCTTTGTACCACAGAAACCGTATATTCTTCTCGGTTCTCTTCGCGAGCAACTGCTCTACCCAACTTTTGAAAAAGATATAACGGATCAACAGATCACAGAAACGCTAAAAACCGTTAATCTCGCTGATCTTCCGTCCAGAATACACGAAGCGGCTCCTGAATACAGTGATCCTTTCGATGCCGAACTGCATTGGGAAGAGATACTTTCTCTTGGAGAGCAGCAGCGACTCGCTTTCGCAAGACTGATTATTGCTAACCCAAACTTTGCAATTCTTGATGAGGCTTCGAGCGCCCTTGATGTTGACAACGAAAAGAATCTATATTCAATATTAAACAAGTCCACTGTTACATATATCTCTATAGGTCACAGACCTCAGCTTTCTTATTATCATGACTCCGTATTGCAATTGAGCGAGGACGGCAGTTGGCAGTTATTAACACCGGATGAATATAGGAAAAAACTGGCGGATTCCCTGCAAAACTGAGACAGGGATAATAATTCATAACAAGGTGGTCTTATGGCAAAATATATCTTATCCATTGATCTTGGAACAACAGGCAACAGGGTATTTATTTTTAACGATAAAGGTACACCTGTTACAAGCTCTTATGCCGAATTTAAACAGTATTTCCCGAAACCCGGCTATGTAGAGCATGACGCTATGGAGATTCTTGACTCTGTTAAAAATCTTGTTAAGGATGTTCTGTTAAAGACGAGTGACGTAGATAAAAAAGATATTAGCTGTATCGGAATAACAAATCAGCGAGAGACAACGCTGTTATGGGATAAAAAAAACGGGAATCCTGTTTATAATGCGATTGTATGGCAATGCCGTCGTACATCGCCCTATTGTGAAAGTCTAATAGCTGATGGCCATCAGGACATGATAAGAGCAAAGACCGGACTTGTTATTGATGCCTATTTTTCAGCTACAAAGATTAAGTGGCTATTTGATAATGTTGAACAGGTTAAAGATACAGCAAAAAGAGGCGATCTGCTTTTCGGTACCATTGACAGCTGGATACTGTGGAACCTGACTGGAGGCATTTCTCATAAGACCGATTACACAAATGCCAGCCGTACCATGATCTATAATATACATGAGTTAAAATGGGATACTGAACTTCTATCGCTTTTCGACATACCATCAACAATACTACCTGAAGTTCATCCATCTTCGTCTAATTTTGGCAAAACCAAAAATTTTGGTGTGTTACCTGACGGTATACCCGTAACAGGTATTGCAGGTGACCAACAGGCAGCCCTTGCCGGACAAAACTGTGTTAATACAGGTAGTATTAAAAATACTTACGGAACCGGCTGCTTTATATTGCAAAACACAGGTGCCATGCCGGTCGCTTCTCGACATGGATTAATCACAACCCTGGCAGCTGATGACCAAGGGCAACTTGCATACGCGCTTGAGGGCTCTGTGTTTATTGGTGGGGCTGTTGTCCAGTGGTTACGTGATTATATGCATTTTTTTGATAATGCATCGCAAAGCTCGAAAATGTGCGAAAATCTTAATGATGATAATCTGGTTTTTGTTCCGGCTTTTACAGGTCTTGGGGCTCCTCACTGGAATATGGACGCGCGAGGGGCGATATTCGGCATTACTAGAGACACAACACGCGAACAAATTGTGCGCGCGGCTTTAAAATCGATTGCATTTCAGTCTTATGATGCAATAGTTGCCATGAAAAATGACTCGGGAAAGGAGTTCACCACCTTACGTGTAGACGGCGGAGCTACCGCAAATGATTACTTAATGCAGTTTCAGGCAGATATATTGCGACATCCGGTACATTTACCAATGATAACCGAATCAACAGCCCTAGGAGCTGCATATCTAGCCGGAGTAGGCGCTGGTATTTATAAAAAAGTCAGTGAAATAGCGGTTAATAATACTATAACACGTTCTTTCGAACCTGTTATGAGTTCCGACCAGGCTGAATCAGAGATAACTGCCTGGAACAAGGCGGTTAAACGTATTCTGTAATCGATTGGTCAGTTATACGCGGCATAAAAAGTATTTTTGCGACTTAATTATTGATCTTTTTTCGTTTATTTATTACTTTTGCAATATAACTATTTTGTAATCAGGCAGTTTATACTCTGCTTTTTTATTACCAAAATAGCTTATGTAACTATCTAACAGTGGATTTTTCATGGTCTCTCTGTTGGCCGTTAATAACCGCTTTGTTAAAGCAAAGTGAAAACAAAATATTAAAAGCATATTATCTGATATGCTTTACTGGTTTTTTCTGGAGGAGATATGGCAAAACAACTTTTAGGCGACATTCTTGTCGATAATGGTGAAATTTCTCAAAAGCAGCTTGATGAAGCGCTTGCGATTCAAAAAAAAGAAGGTGGACTTATCGGAATAATTCTAGTAAACCTTGGATACCTTAACGAGCAGTCTCTGGTTAAATATCTCGCTATACAGGCCGAAAGGGTTGTTCAGTCAGAATAATTCAATCCTAATGGACAAGATAACCTATCATCAATCCTATCAAAAATTCAGAGATGATAATGATTACTTCATCTCTGTTTTTTTATCGGATATAATGGATTATTACAAATCTGTAAAATACCGCTACTCCTCTATTGACGCGGCAGAGTTATTAATTGATAAACTCGATTTTTATCATGACATTTACCATCACTATTATACATCGTTTGTTATTGGAGCCATACTTGATTTCAAATATGCATTAAATAATTATATTAATAGTGATCATAAATTTATTGTCAGGGAAAATCTCGATTTGCTTATTCAACAGATCGCTTCACGATATAACCGAAACAGAAGGGTTTCTCTTGGAAAGATAAACGATGGTAAAAGGTGGGTTTACGTCACCTTTGTCCGTGATGAGGTTAAGCTAATATCATACTATGATCTTATAGTAAAAGGTTGTAAAGTTAAAGATGGATATGTAAACTTCTTTAATAGACAGTATAAAATATACTACCCTACTCCAGACAGGAGCACACCCACATTCTTTATCATTCCTGATAGGCATGGTGACCACTGTTTCGCGGCCGATACTATTCTTCAACGCATACAGGTGAAAGGAGCGGATATAATAAAGACCTACTCTAATGTTCGAAACTCCAGTAACAAGGGTGTATTCCGTTACAAAGGTAAGAGGTACTACACCCTAACCCCGGCCTGATTGACTAATCAAAGATAATATAATGATTTTATATCCTCGTCATCAACCCGTCCCGGTGAAACTATCTGTATTCTTTTATTTCTAATATCTATGAATGTTGGCGACAGATGTTCTTTACAGTACTGATTAATTATAAGCATACGGTCGGCAACTCTTGAATAGGCACGTTTTAGATCAGTTATTGAGTAGTAAGGTTTGCTTTTCCTGTTGTTTTTAAAGCTGTACATAATGGGTTGGTCAACCTGATTTAGCAAAGTGTTCAAGTAACCTGTTTTTGGGATATAATAAAAAAAATCGGTATCAAATGATTCTTCGAAGGTGCTGTGCAATTTTACGTAAACATCGTCTGGCCAAAGTCGATGTAAAAAATCATAATCTTTTTTTTCAATTCGTGAATAACGTTCAAGATCTGAAAAATCCTTTATCATTACAAAAATATCCGTAAAACCCTGGTCGCTTAACTTAAAATAATTCTTTTCTGATAAAATGGAGGCGGTGCAATAAATTCCATCAACTGGTAAAATTACAAATTTTCCCGCCAGAAGAGACTGCTTTACATCAGAGAGAACAATTGTATCAATGTTCCCGTGCTTATCCGTTTTCTCTACAACTAATCCTTTAGACATAAACACCTTCCATCCTTACAATATATTTTTTTGTTTAAAAGTTCTTCCACAATCTTTCCGGCTACATTTTGTTTGTAGACAAGATAGTGGGCAAAATGGAGATGCAGACATTTAATAAAACGTGTATCAGAAATACCGCCAATACCGACGTTAAAATTCTCTATAAGAGAATCAGATATTCCCCCGCCGCTTTGATGCCTGT
Source organism: Spirochaetota bacterium (assembly GCA_035447445.1). GTDB lineage: Bacteria > Spirochaetota > UBA4802 > UBA4802 > JAFGJZ01 > JAFGRW01. The sequence goes on from DAOTGZ010000004.1 coordinate 11,744, forward strand.
ACAGATGTTTGCGATAGTAATAAAAATGAGCATGCGCATCCTGCATCCTCTCCATTGCTTCTCTGTCGGTAAGGATAAATTCGTTAACAGCTCTGATCATACCCTCATTTTCCAGTTCGTGTATCTCATAATTAAGATAAGGGCAAGTCAACCAAAGCGGGTTGGAAAGATTACCGTAGTGTAGATTACCTTCACCGTCGACAATCTTTTGACTTACAGCAACCGGGAAATTCCACGGACATCTGTGAATAATTCCGTATGGATCCGCGTTTTTGCGGTTAATTTGACAACCAGTAACACGCCGGTCTTCTTCCGTCGCGGTGTCTCCCCAGATATTCACTTTTCCTGACCCTTTTTTGTAGCTAACGACTGTTTCCTAACGACATACAAGAATATAATAAAGAATGAGAGAATAATCCACAAAATTCTTAGCTGCGCGGTCTCGGAATGGCTTTTTTCCAGTGTTATGCGGGTTATTTTTGATTTTTTTTCGATGTTTTCGTCTTTTTGATTAATTATTACCCGTTTCTGTCCGTCACGGATAAATCCTTGAAGTGCGGCTTCCTTGTCAAACTGTCGTCCTGCACGATTTGACAGTAGATACTCAAACAGGATATCGTTGTCTGCTTCAAGCAGAGCTATCTCTTCAGAAAGAATATCTCTCTGGTTATGAAGATACATTCTTTCGAGAAGACCGCTTTGTCCGAAGACAAAGCAGTAAATCCCGAATAGAACAGAAACAAGTATTATTAGAGTGGCCTTATTTTTTTCGTTTAGCAAGGTTGTAAAAGACCTCTTTGCCTTTATATGTACCTGCTGCACCTAACTGCTCTTCGATTCTAAGCAATTGGTTATATTTTGCGATACGATCGGTTCTTGAAGCCGAACCTGTCTTAATCTGACCCGCATTTGTTGCAACCGCGATATCAGCTATTGTTGTATCTTCGGTCTCGCCTGAACGGTGAGAGATAACTGCAGTATAACCTGCTTTTTTAGCCATTTCGATTGCTTCAAGGGTCTCTGTCAAAGTACCTATCTGGTTAACCTTGATAAGTATAGAGTTGGCAACTCCCATCTCGATACCTTTTTTAAGACGCTCTGTGTTAGTAACAAAAAGGTCATCCCCTACTAGCTGGACACGATCGCCGATTCGGTCAGTAAGCTTTTTCCAACCGTCCCAGTCATCTTCTGCCATACCGTCTTCAATCGAAATAATGGGATATCTGTTTACAAGATCTTCCCAGTAATCTACCATCTCATCAGAAGAAAGTTCACGTTTGTCAGATTTAGCGAATACATATTTTTTCTTTTTGTCATCGTAAAACTCGGAAGAAGCTGGATCAAGCGCAATAGCTATATCCTTGTCAACACCAGGTTTAAAACCGGCCTTTTCAATTGCCTGAATTATCACCTGAAGAGGATGCTCGTTATTATCAAGATTTGGTGCGTATCCGCCCTCATCCCCAACGGCAGTTGAAAGACCCATCTCTTTAAGAATTTTTTTTAGGGTATGGAAGACTTCTGCAACCATGCGTAAACCCTCTTTCAAAGACGAGGCTCCAACTGGCATAATCATATACTCCTGAATATCGATAGGAGCATCCGAATGGGCGCCACCATTAAGTATATTAGCCATAGGAACAGGAAGTTCACAAGCAGCAACTCCCCCGATATACCTGTAAAGAGGAAGCGAGCAGTCGTCAGCAGCAGCCTTCGCAAGAGCAAGAGAAACTCCAAGAATGGCATTTGCACCCAATCGCCCCTTGTTTTTTGTGCCGTCAAGCTCCATCATCGCACGGTCAACTTCGATCTGATCAATAGCAGAAAATCCTGTTATGTGCTCATATATCTCGGTATTAATATTTGCAACAGCCTTTTCTACACCTTTTCCAAGATAACGGTCATCACCGTCTCTAAGTTCAACAGCTTCATGAACACCTGTTGACGCCCCTGAAGGAACAGCAGCACGTCCCAACTCTCCAGTTGAAAGAACTACATCAACCTCGACAGTCGGATTACCACGGGAATCGATTATCTCCCGTCCATGTACATCTTCTATAAACATATTGTTCTCCTTAAAAAGTAATATTGTTTTTTTAAATTAAATATAGATCTAAAGCCAAGAACACAGAAACATCACCATGCTAATAATCAAAGGAATTTTTATATTTTTCGAAAAAAAAGTAATCGATTTAATACAAATATTATTGATACTCTATTAACGTCAATTAAAAGCTTAAAACATTTTGAAAGTTAAGTCTAAAAATGTCTTAATATTTACTTGCATATCCAAGCTCGGTTGAAAAGCCAATTATTGTCTTTTTAACCATTATTCAAAAATATTTAAAATTTGATGCAACCGTTTGCTTTTTTTGTTTGAAATAATATTAGGAAACTTTGAAAAATTACAATATTTCAGAGAGTAACATTGGTTATTAGTTTGTTTAGCATTTAACATATATACCGATAATAAATATGTATATTGTTTTGGTAGGAATGATTTTTAAAAAATCATCAATTATTATTTCAATTTAGGTTGCAATTCAAAGTTTTACAAATATAATTATTTGTTTTGTCAGGAGGCCCTTTGCTAAAATATTCAAAAGCCATCGAAGAAAGGCTTGAATCGATTCGTTCGGGAACCCCGACAAAGAACACCAAAAAAAAGAGAAGATTTTCAAGAGGAATTCTTCTTGCAGATATTATACTGATTATTGCGATATTTTTTTATTTTAATTCACGTGAAGACGAAACATCTCTTTCTAACGGTTCGGTGGTTATTGACGGAGTTAATTATCGTATCAGCTCGCTTGTTAATAAAGATGACATGATTATTACCGTCTCATTGTCTTCCAGAGAAAAAAAACAGATTTTGTTTGAAAACCCGGTTGCGAATATTGTTGTATCTTACAAGGGTGTAACGGTACTAAAGGAGTATTGCGGAATAGGAATTGAATCGGTCGAGCTTGAATCAGATGAAGCAAGAAATTTTTTTGTGAAAGTTCCTGTTTCTAAAATTTCTGATGAGATGAAAAAGAGAGGAATCGAAACTGAACCGGTGAAACGTTCCTTTTTTAATAAAAAACAGGGTCAAAAATTTCTAATACGCGGTTATTTTTTGAATAGTGAACGCGTAGAGCTTGAAATTGTGACAGAGGTTAATTTAAAACATGAGTAGACCTGACTGGAACACTTATTTTATGCAGATAGCTGAACTGGTTGCAACACGATCAACCTGTATACGGCGTTCTGTTGGAGCGGTGATTGTTAAAGATAAAAGGGTTTTAACAACCGGCTATAACGGTGCTCCCCGAGGCATACCCCACTGCACCGAAAAAACTTGCCTTCGGACTATTCACAAAGTTCCTTCAGGTACTATGCACGAACTTTGCCGTGGTGTTCATGCTGAGCAAAACGCGATTATCCAGGCAGCATTTCACGGAATAAAGATAGAAGGTGCCGCAATTTATGTTACAACCCAACCATGTTCAATATGTACCAAACTTCTAATCAATAGCGGTATAACAACTTTTTATTACAAAAACCCCTACAATGATGAACTGGCGTTACAGCTTATGGAAGAAGCGGGAGTCGAAAGGATTATACTATGAAAATAATCGCGGTGATACTTTTACTTTTTTGTGTTACAATTAATGCCCAGGAAACAGAAGCAGTTTCTGATCCACCACTTGAAGAAACTTCTACTGAGGCTAAATCAGCTGGTACAGATTCTTCTGTTTCAGGCTCAGAATCTACAGCTTCTCCCATGGCTGACCATATGAAAGAGTTTACCGGAAAAAACTTTAAAAAAGGAATGTCCTACTATTTTCAAAAAAAATTCGAGATGGCTGAATATCATCTGCAGGAAGAATTAAAAGAAAACCCTGAGAATTATTTCGCTTACTCATTTCTTGGAGACATATTTTTAATAAAAAAAAGATACGATGAGGCCATTACACTTTTTAAAAGAGCTCTCGATCTTAGACCCGATTATGCCGAAAACCACTTTCGGCTTGGACAGGCATATTATTACAAGAATATCGGCAATATTGCTATAAGCCATTTTACAGAAGCATACAATCTTAACCCTCAAATCAAATATTCACATTATCATATTGGGTTAACCCATCTTATGCTTTTGCGAGATAAAGAAAATACTATAAAATCATGGATGTTCTACCTTTCTATTGCTCCGGAAGATCCTCAGTATGAAAAGATCCGCCGTGCAATTGAATTACTGAAAGATCCAGCTTTTGTTTTGCCTCCTGTAGGTAGCGATATTCCGCTTGAAGAGGTATTGCATCTTGGGGGCTCAGTTTTAACCAAGACGGAGAGAAGCGACAAGGATGACAAAGGAGCTGGACATGAGACAAAAAAAACCGTCGACCACAAAGCCGATATTGAAAGAGACGATGACCTGTAGGGGGAAAAATATATGATAAGATTACCAAAAGACCTTAAGACACAAATTGCAATTGCTGCTGGTTTGGTTATGGCAGTTGGATTAACCGCTATTATTGCGGTATCAGTTGCAGGTGATAACGATTTAGAAGATATTGAGAACCTTCAGAAAGAACGAATAGAACTGTTTGAAAAACTTCTTGAAACAGACCCTAATGACGTCGATACGATGTTAAAACTTGCAAGGCTTTATAAAAAAATTGAAGATTACAAAAACGCGATTAAGTATTACGAAAAAGTTTTAGAGATCGAAAACGATAATTACGAGGCTCTTCATGAACTGGGTTATCTTTATTCACGTATCGGCGATTATGATAAAGCAATAGAATATCTTAAATTAGCACAGAAGTATAGCCCAGATAAGCCAAAAGCTTATAATAAACTCGGGAATGTTTATGATGACCAAGAAAAAGAGCTTCTTGCCAGAGATGAATATACAAAGGCTAAGACTGTAGCACCTGAAGACCAGGAAGCCTATCTTAATCTTGCCAAGCAAAAACTGAAAAAAGGCGATGTTTCCGGTGCCCTTTCGGAAATTGAAGATGGTATGAAAAAAGCTCCGGATTCGGCTGAAGGCTTTTTTAATCTGGGTGAAGTACACTATAAAGCGGGCAATTATGACAAGGCCATTGAAGCATACAATAAAGCCATTGCTTTGGACCCCTCTAATGCCAAATATTACCGCGCTCTTGGCGACGCGTATCACAAAAACGGAAACCGCGCAGGAGCAATTGCTGCTTATAAAAAAGCGATGGATATCGACCCTACAGATTTTAAAACCGCTGAAAAAATCGGTGACATTAACTACGAAGGCAAAGATTATAAAGACGCTGTTGCAAGCTACGCTCATGCTCTTAAATACAATTATGACAGTGAAATTTTAAGAAAAAAATATGATGATGCTAAATCCAAATTAGCATCATCATCCATTGTTGCTGATAAATCTTCGGGAACTGGAGACGGTTCCGGAGACGGTTCAGGCGGCGGAACTGGTTCAGGTGGTGAAACTGGTTCAGGTGGGGTATCCGCAAAAAGTGAAACCGGTTACGGCACATCGGGTGAATCAGATGGCTCCGGAAGTCGTGATGCAGATATGGATTCTGCCATTACAGGCGGTACAGGTGCTTCAGCAGGTGCAGCAGCCTCTGTTGCAGGGGCGGCTTCAAAATGGCGCGAAACCGGTGATGAACATCGTAAAAAAAGAGAATTTGATGATGCAGTAAAAGCTTACAGAAAAGCAGTAGAAGAAGATGATCTCGATGATCATTCACATTATTGGCTTGGAAGAATTTATTACCATAACAAGATGGATGAAGAAGCAAAAAACTCATTTCAAAAAGCCATACTTGCAAATCCAAAAAATGCGGATGCTCATTACAGACTAGGACAAATCTATTTCTTTGAGAAAAAATATAGTGCCGCAATAAAAGCATTTAACCAAGCAATTGCTAATCAACCAGAATTTCCAAAAGCGTTATCTGCTAGGGGTACTGCTTACCTGCGACTAGGAGATAAAGCCGAAGCGATAAAAAATTACAAGGCAGCCCTTGCGCAAGACGCGAATACCCCTGGAGTTCATTTTAATCTTGGAGATATATATCTGGATTCAAAAAATTTTCCTGAAGCTTTAAAATACTTCTCTGATCATGCAAAACTTAACCCCTCTAGTGCTGAAGTTCACTTTAAACTTGGGGAAACATATCATGAAATGGGAAACAAGACTACGGCTGTTGATTTTTATCAAAAAGCTATAAAATTTGATCCCAATTATTATCAAGCCTACTTCAATCTTGGACTTCTTTATAACTCCAGAAGCGAATTTTCTACTGCCGTCACGAATCTAAAAAAAGCTCAATCATTAAAACCAGCGGATCCAGCAATTCTTTACGAGCTGGGTAAAGCTTATGAAGGGCTTAAAGATGAGCCAGCCGCAATAGATTATTACACGCAGGCTATTAAAAGAAACCCTAATTATTTCAAAGCTTATTTAAACCTGGGGCTTCTTTACAAGAAAAATGGCTTGTACGACAAAGCAATCGATTTATACCGAAGTGCAGTAATCAATAATCCAAGATCTTATAACGCGCATATGAATCTTGCTGACACTTACCATGGAGCCAAGATGTACAGTAATGCAATAGATTCTTATAACAGTGCGACCGAATTAAAACCTGGTGACCCTGTAGTATACTTCAGAAAAGGTATGGTATACAGGGATAGTGGTCAGTACGATCTGGCAATTGACTCCTTTAACAGAGCGACACGTCTTGACACAAAAAACTATAAATCACATTATGAACTAGGAATGCTCTATTACAGAAATGTGAAAAACAATGTCAAAGCAGTTGATCATTTTAAAAAGGTTCTTGCAATTAAACCGGATCATCCCAAATCATCTAATATTCACGAATTGATTGATCTATTATCTAAATAAGGAGTTACCGATGCGTATAGTTATTTTTTCACTGCTTCTTTCTGTATTTTTCACAGGTTGTGTTGGAGCAACTTCAACAAAAAGTTTATCGAATCGTACAGAGTCAATCGATTCTGTAATGTCAAGGGAAGACAAAGAGCTTCTTTTGAAATACAGACAGGAAGGTTTTGCCGATCTTAACAGTTATTCGGTAATAATTGTTAGACCTATCGAAAATGAAGATACTATTGAGGAGATTACCGAACAGGCTCAAAGAAGATCATTTGTCTCTTTTCAAAAATACCTAAGAGAACGTGGTGTAAGAATAGATTCCAATACAAACACAAAGCTATTGAATCTTATTAACGAAAAAGGATCCTTAAAACGCATTCAGGATAAGGATAAATCACGTGTAGTTTATATCTTTGTTGTCGAAGAGGACGGATTAAAACGCAATATCGATTCAATCAAATAATGAGCTATCTGACAAAAAGCTGAACTATATTAACACCGTTATATTTCAGCTTTTTGTTTATTACACACTACTCTTCAAGTTGAATGTAATATACAAGGTGCTTGAAGATAAACAAGCTCAAGCTATCCATAGATTCATTATAGATCGAACTAAAGGTTACACCGACGCCAAATTCATTGTCACTGATTTTAACACATCTGGTAATCATTGCCAAGGCTTCAATATTATACCAAATCTCCTCTACATCTGAAAGACAAATCTCTACTCTGATAATAGACGATACCTTAAAAGGAACGGGTGATTTGAAAAACATTCCTCCCCGGCTAATATTGAGTATCTTGGTTAAAATTTCTGGTGAATCTGTTTCATCATCGTCAATTAAGGTTTGAGAAACCTTTAATGGAATCTCGATCTCTATACGGGTAAACATTCGCTTATTATCATTATCACCAACGTATCCTTTATTGCGAAGCCATAGTTCGAAACAGTTATCAAACCACTGTTTTACAGAATCATTTAAATCTTTTGTATTACCGCTACGTACTTTCTTTTCATGATATTCAATTATCTCATTTTGAATTATATTAGAAAGCTTGTTAAAACATATCATCTTGTTCATGGCAACCTTGAAGTTCTTGACAATTATTATACATTTTGAATAATACTAATAATTATGGATAAATCAACTGAAATAAAAAAAAATTATGTCTTATTATCAGAGATTCACGATGTTTTGAAAATTACAATTTTGCAACAAGACACTCTATTGACAGTAAAACACTTAATATGTTCAATTTTTCACTGTTAAAAACCGATTTTTAAATAAGATGTTATCGTTATTTATTTACTGCTATTAACAGCAAAATCTTTTCGCTTTAATTCTTGATTACCGGAGTGGGTTTAAATGTATTTTCCAAAAAATGATATTTTCCGTTCAATGCTGTTTTGTTTTCTTTTTTTCTTTGCAACAATTGCTTTTTCTCAAACAACAAAATCGGCTAGAATCAAGGCAATACTTGATGCCGAAGATAATGCGGATACACGTTACGAAATTGAGCAAATTGTAAAAACCTGTAAATATCGTTATTCAGATCTTTATAGTAAACTCGAAAAAGGGGACAAAATCACCATATTTATAGACCCTGCTCATGGTAAACTTTCGAATGGTCAATGGCAAGGAGGCGGTGCGACTTTTAGACAGAGTACTACCGAAAAACCGGAAGAGTTCTACTCGATACCCCTTTCCCGTGAACTTTATAAACTTCTTGTGTCAAATAAATATATACGTGTTGCCACCACACGCGACTATATGTCAGTTTTAAGAGAAGAGTCAAATACGTATAATGATATATCCTTTACCGAAACGATTAATCTTGCAAACAAAACCAACTCTTTTTTGATTGTATCATCACATCTTAATAATATATCGCCCATTCATAAGGCTGATGGGCTTGTTAATATGTATGGTATACATATTACCAAGGATCGTAATGGTTCAAGATATATTTCTCATATTACGTCAGTTCAACGAGGGTTTTTAACTTTATATAATAAATTTGACCCTACGGGTTTTAGCCGCAGAATAGCAGAACGCACAAAAGAGAATCATATATCGATTAACATGTATCCAAACGCTTGGGACGACAGTATAGTTGCGGATGACCGATTTTCCTATTTTTCTGAGTATCCTTTCTCTGTAATATACGAATCAGGTTTCATTTCTAATCCGGTTGAAGAGAGATTTTTAAGGATACCGGAAAATCAGAAATTGATAGCTCAACAGCAATATCTGGCGCTTGTTGCATCTGTTGCGGATATTTTTGGAGTAGATATATCCAACGGCAGTTTACGAAAAGCCTTCGATCAGCCAGAGAATCTTGTAAACGACATCATTCTTGCTCGACTGGCTGTATACTATATCAAAAAAAATGACAGGAAAAAAGCTATACCAATTTGTAACTATATCGCAGAAAATACAAACAAAGATATAAAGGTCTCTAACTATTACAAGTTTCTTGCAACCCGCTTAAGCTCAGTTGAGACAAACATTGCCAATGCTTATCGTAATCGTAAAAAAACAAAATTATTCAATTCCTATTTAAGAAAGGCTCGAAAAGCAGTTGGTGGCGCTCATATATTCTCTTCTACTCGTAAATCTATAATTGCATTGCAAAGAGGAAGAAAGGGCGGACATTATGTAGCCTCTGGCAGAAGATCACTTCCCTATTCCAAACCGCTTACAACTAAAACCGAAAAACACTCTGTAACTACTCCGTTTCTTTTAACAATAAAACCTGGCCAAACATTAAAAGAAGCGATAGATCAGTCTATCGCACCTTCAGATAATTATAAAAAAAAGGTTTATAGCGCATTTTCAGATGTAAAAGTAACAACTGTTAAGTGGGTTAGAAATTATTCTAAAAAGAACAAGAAGTATATTTGGGTAAAAAAAAGATATAAGGTTAAAAAAACTTTTAAAGAAGGTATCTACGTCGTAAAATTGGATAAAAAATTTAACGTTATCTCTGTGAAGGAAGTAAAAAGAGTTACTTTTGACCCAACAAAATATCAAAATCAGGAATACTTTAAAAATTCCTGTCTTTCAAATGCTGTCAAAGACAGATCACTGTAATATTTATAACGGGAAGCCATACAACTATTTTGGGGATTATCTTCGAAGTAAGTATGGCTTTCGAATCTTTAAACTGCCTATAAACGCGTTTTTAGGTTGCCCAAACAGAATCAACGGTCATGGTTGCATTTTCTGTTCAGAATCAGGTTCCGCCTCGCCTTCTATCGGTAATCACGAATCTATATATAAGCAGATGCAAAATGCGAAAACATCATTTAATCGCACATCTGTTGAAACCCGATATATTGCCTATTTCCAGGCATATACAAATACTGCTGGTAACATAAATACATTGAAAAAGCTTTACGATGAGGCTTTGAGCTTCCCAGATGTGATGGGATTAATGATAGGTACACGTCCAGATGAGATTAATCCAGAAATTACAGATCTTATAGCTGAATACAATGTTCCTGATTTTGAATTGTGGGTCGAACTGGGTATGCAATCGGCACACGATAGAAGCCTTGACTATTTAAACAGAATGCACAGTTTTAGCCAAACGCGTGATTCGATCATACTTCTTTCCAATAGAGGTATACAGGTCTCTGTTCATATTATTCTTGGCATCCCCGGTGAAAGCTGGGCTGATATGATGCAAACTGCAGATACAATATCTTCTTTGCCTGTGGCTGGAGTAAAAATTCATCATCTTCATGTATTAAAGAATACACCTCTTTACAGTATGTACACAAATGGTGAGGTGAAACTCCTTGAGTTTAAATCTTATATATCTATTTTAACTGATTTTATCGAAAGATTAAGAAAAGATATAACTATTCACCGTATAGCCGGTGATGCTCTTGAAGATGTTTTAGTCGCACCTAAATGGGGATTAGAAAAAGGAACAGTTCAACAAAGGTTAATTGACGAATTTAACAGACGGTGTACTTGGCAAGGCTTTTTATATAAAGATTGAGAGGAAAATAAGCCGAATTCTGTCTAAGTACGGTTATCTATCTTGCATTAACATTGCTGTTACTGTCTTTGCGGCCTACCCGTATTCAAAAGCGAGCAACTTCATGAATACCTATTTGGCCTTGCACCGGATGGGGTTTACACTGCCACCGAACCTTGCGGCCGGTGCGGTGAGCTCTTACCTCGCCTTTTCACCCTTACCTAAAAACATCTGCATGCAGATGTTTTTAAGGCGGTATATTTTCTGCTGCACTTTCCGTCGCCTCGCGGCGCCCTGACGTTATCAGGCATCCCGCTCTGTGGTGTTCGGACTTTCCTCACTTCATCCGCAATAGCGGATAATCGCGCAACCGTAAATTCCTCTCAATCTTTAGTACAAAGCTGAATTATTAATAAATAATAGCAATAATTTTTTTATGTTGATTAATTAACCAGTTTTGAGGATTCAGTTATTAGATAAATAATGTAAAACAATCACCATAAATTCAAAATTTGATTTTATATTACTAATATTTTAGGAAAAAAATGCTTACTGTTGATTGTATAAAAAAAAATTTCTGCGATAATAAAGTTCTACAGAGCGTTTCCTTTCATATTCCACAGGGACAGGTAGTTGGTTTGCTTGGTGAGAATGGAGCAGGAAAAACAACGCTGTTTCGTATTATTTGTTCACTAATTTCAGCAGATGAAGGCAATGTATATATCAATGGCCAGGCTCTTGAGGAAGACAGGATTTGTTACCCATCTGTTTTTTTTGGTGGCAGTTCAGGTCTATATTCCAGACTTAGCGCCAGAGAGAATATCACATATTTTGCAAATTTAAACGGAGTTTATGGAGATGTACTGAACAATAAAATAGATTATTTTTCAAATCTACTTGATATGAATGATTATATTGACCGGAAGACTCTTCAATTCTCACATGGAATGAAACAAAAAACCGCACTGGTAAGGATGGCCGTAATAAATTCACCTCTAATGCTTTTAGATGAACCTACTACCGGAATGGATTTCCCGTCAATTGTTTCAGTTGCCGACTTCATACAACATCAAAAAAATGAATCTAAAACTATACTTTATTCAAGTCATAATATAAGTGAATTATCCAGCATATGTCAACGGGTCATTATTCTGCATAAAGGTGTTATCAAGGCAGATATAGACCTTATTAAATACAGTGCCAATAAAGATAATATTGTTAAAAAGGCATATTTAAGGATTCTTGAAAAATGATTAAATCTATTTTTATTATTTTTAAAAAAGAGTCTATTGACGCCATACGTGACGTCAGATCACTGATCATTACTTTCATATTTCCATTAATAGTTTTCCCCGCCGTAATTTTATTAACAGGGAGTAAAACGGATACGATTTATAATATTTCCGTTAGTGGTATAGATGAGTCAATCATTGCCCACTTACAAGCCGATCCTTTGCTGTTAGTCTCAAAAAATGAGATTACGGATAAAAATGCTTCACTTTTCAATTATAGAATTGATGCATCACTTAGTATGTATAATAAAGCTAATTTTAAAGCGATCGAAATTGAGTATAATAACAGCTACAAGCGATCCATTGAAGCTTTAGAGTATTTGAAAGTAAAACTGACCGAATATCAGATGAACAATATTCTCGAAAATCCTGATATAAAGCATACTGGATTTATTGTCACCTTCATGCCGATTCATGATATATATGAAGGAGCAAGTATGTTTATTTTATATACTCTTCTTCCTGTTTTGATAATAATTATTTCTATAACATCACCAATTGCGGTCGCCGCCGATGTTTTTGCTGGTGAAAAGGAGCGAAATTCTCTTGAATTGTTGCTTTGTAATCCTGTTTCAAAATTTGCTGTAGTATTGGGAAAATATTTTACTGTTTTTCTCTTTGGATTTATGGGGGTATTATGTTTTCTTGCAGGTTTTTTTATTTCAGTGTCTATTGATAGCACTTTTTTAGGGATATCCGAACTGATTATAACTTCAAAGCAGATATCTTACAGCCTGTTTCTTGTTGCTATACTCTCTTTTGTTACTTCATCTATAGAAGTTTGTATAAGTATAACAGCAAAAAGTGTAAAAGAGGCACAGCTCTACATCTTGCCACTTACGGTTATTTTCTCTGCTATCAATTATTTTTCGGATAAAAGTTTTTTTTCAGTAACTGATACCAATATTTCATCAAGACTTGATTATATACCTGTATTAAACATAATGACTTCCATGCGTACAGTTATGATGAATAACGATATAAATAATCCCCTTGCTATATTACTCACGAATATAGTAGCCTCTATAATAGTCCTTTATATTTCAAAATTATTATTAAACCGTGAAAAAATTATATACAGGTCTTGAATTATTTTCTTGACATTATACTATTTTTAAGTTTGTTTTAATCAAAAGTCTGAATTTAAGGAGATCCTCAATGGAAACTATCTTGCTTATTATTCTTGTAGTTATTTTGATTTGGTTTATCATGAGAATGCTTTAATTACTGCATCACATAGCTTTTAACCTTGTCCATTTTTCTTAAAATGGACAAGTAAATAGCTTTAGAAACACCAAACTCTTTCATTTTGTCCATAAATGTATCTTTTAATTTGTCTATCATTTCTTCAAGATCGGAATATTCATCAATTTTAGAAGCAAAATCATCAATAATTGCATGGAATACATTGACTCCCAGAATTTCATTATTAAAAAGAGTAAGATTTTCCATGAAAACATAATTTGAGATATTATCTTCCTCTTTGTCTTCGCAACACTTCTTTATCAGTAATTCAATATCAGTTTTTAAATCTTCAAGTTCAAGTTTTAGAATAGACAGGTAATTGCTTTTCTTTTTTAACACAACATTACCTCCGGTTTATATCTTTTACACATCTAAATCCAGATCTATTGTCAGAGTGAAGATCTGGCAAACCTCCATAAGCTCGAGAACTGATTGTAATTTCATCAGCACTACTTTTGTAATCACCCCCACGAACGACTTTAACCTGTTGTCCAAAACGTATTGAACTACAATTTGCTCCAGGATATTTTTCATACCATGAAGATGTCCATTCGGCAGCGTTACCACACATATTAACTACTCCATAGAATGAAACGTTACGCTCTTTATAATAATAAACAGGAAGGAGACCTCTTTCAAATGGAATGTTGGTATTATTTTCCCAAAATTCATTGTAGTTAACATGATTATGCAGGTCATTTCCCCAAGGATATCTTGTTTTAAATGGTTTTTCTATAACCCCTAAATTGGTAACTGTTTTTTGAGTAGCCTCTACACCATTAGCAGCTCTTTCCCATTCAAACTCTGTGGGAAGTCTTTTACCAGCCCACTTGGCATAAGCCTCAGCTTCATAATAGGTAACCATTACCGGGAAATCGGCCATTTTTTGTGGAAACTCGCCATTAGTCCATGATATGGGTGCATTTACTGCGTTTTCTTTGCAAAAAACAAGATAATCGCGATTACTGACTTCGTATTTGTCTATATAAAAACTTTTTATAATTTTATTATGTACTGGTGATTCATGGGGTTGGCCTAGATCAGAACCAATCAGAGTAATACCACCACTCACAAGAACCATCTCTCTTTTATCCACTTCCGAAACTATCGATTTATCATAACTTTTTTTTTCACTAGTAAATGAGTCATTATAAACCGGAATTTTTTTTTCGGGTTTTGAATGGAAAGTAAAGGTATCACCGGTTTTTAACTTTTTTAATACTACCGCTGATGTAATCGCGATATATTCATACTTGTAATTTGTAAAACTGTTAACTCTGCTACCTGATTGAATTGTAACTTCTCCAGAGTTAACAGAATTCAGGTGAATATTATAATGCCTATTGGTCAGTCTTTTTTCAGATTGAAAAACAAACCTGTTTTGATCAAGAATGCTTTTAACGACAAAAACTTTTTCCGGCTGCGAAAAGAGGATTACTGGTAAAAAGAGTAAAATTGCAATTTTTTTCATATTATCCCACCTGGTAAATCTTGCGATCCGGCATTCTTATTGCGGTTAGATATCCGTAATAGACCGCACCGGTATCAATACCAATTATATTCTTATTTTCGTCAATATAGGGAGTATTCCTCTCTTTTGTAATAAAAAAAGTTGGAGTATGACCAAAGATTACCGTTTTCTTCCATTTTTTTTTGTCATTAAAAAACTCTTTACGTATCCACATAAGATCAAATTCATCACACATTACAGGATTTTCATAATTAGGGTTTATTCCTGCGTGAACAGCTATAAAATCAGTTCTTTCAACATAGTGAATACCCGAAAAGAGGATTTTTTTATGGTGTTCGGGTATTACAAATGATCCTGTATTGGCCATATAACTATCGTAAGTCGTCTGACCACCGTTTTGATAATAAATGGCCTTCGATTCATTTTTATATATTGTATCGTACAGCATCTGCTCATGATTCCCCATAATGAAGATCGTTTTATACTTTATGGATAATTTGTACAAATACTCAACAACCTTATAAGAATCAGGTCCACGATCGATGTAATCACCTAAAAAAATCAGTTCATCATTTTCCGGTTCAAAATCTTTTTCAATTATTTTAATAAGTTGCAATAACTTGGAAAACTCACCGTGTATATCACCTATTAGATAGTTCATTCAGTCGAGTTTCTCCAGTATCTTATCAATTTCGAGGGGAATCGAGAGATAAGTTACATTATCAAAATCTACTGGGTCAACAGATTTTTTATGTATTACCAGAAGTCTCTTAGAAGAATGAATCGCATAAAAATCTTCAGGTGATTCATAAATATCTACTATAGAATCGTAATCAACTACAATATGTGTTACTTTTGAATAGCTTTCTAGCAGATTCAGTTTGGATATTGATCCAACAATTACATTATAACCGTTTTTGGTGAAATTTTCAGACAATAAGAGCTCTGTTATCTTGTCTGCAAAACTGACCAGAATGGTTCCCTCTTTTTTTTCAAGGGGTTCTGGAATGTCATATTTTCGAACATCACTGATAGTCTGCAAAAAGGAAAGTGTTGGAAACGAGATAATAATTTGAAGTCGACTATAGTCGGAAAGGTTATCTATGTGGATCATTCCGCCAATGCGTCTTATATTTTCAACTGCGGTGTTTAGTCCGATTTTTAATCCATGGGATTCTTTGGTTCCGATATCGCTTTTATCATCTGTAATAAACAAACGCAAAAGTGTTTTTATATCTGGCATTTTTTCTGACAGGTCACTAAAAATTAAAGAAATTAGCACTGAAGAGCCCTCTTCGCTAATTCTGGTTTCTACTGAGGTATTATCAGTAATAAATTGTGAAATAGAAAAAAATATATGATAAAGTGAATCTTTAAACACCTCCTTTGATGTGGAAATCTCGATGTTTTTATCGCCGCTTATTACCATCCTTTTAAAAACGACAAGTTCTAAAAAATCATAACGTATGACTTTTAAAATTGAGTATGGAGAAAATGTCTGATAAGTCTTCTCATTAATCAACTCGCTTACATTCGTTACCTGCTCTGCTATTAAAACAGAAAAATTAACAAGAGAATTTAGCACATCCACAAATTCATGAGGCGGATTATCACCAAACCAGGATGGGGCATTTTTAATCAAGGCGTCTATATTTCTATGAATTATACTCAGGAAAAGCGAGTTGCGAATCTCAAAATCTTGATTTAACTTCTCAATTGACTTTTTAATTATATCATGATATTCCATATAGCATATGCCAAACCTTTGTTCCAAGAGCCATAATTAGCTAACTTTTAGTAATACTATACCCATTTTTGAGAAAAGGTCAATAAATAATAAATTCTGAAAAACAGATATTTAATTATAAAAGTAAAGAATTCTTTATAAAAAATACAGTTTTTGCCGTTAGTTAAGTCAGTTAGCTTTATTCAAATAGTGTTATTTGTTATTTTTCAATTATTCGTATATAATTCTATTATTGTAGTCTGATATTTATTATTTTTAAATATTTAGAACAAAACATCATATTTGTACCAAGGTTAATTAAAAAAAACTTTACATAATAGTTAACAATGTCAATATGTCAGTCAATCAACTGGAGGATTTTATGGACATATCTATCCGCGAACATGGCGACAATAAAATTATCAGTGTAAGCGGTGAAGTTGATCTCTACAATGTAAGTGAGCTGAAAAATGCATTATTTAGTTTAACAGACGGCTCGAATAGCAGTGTTGTAGTTGATATGAAAGAAGTAAACTATATGGATTCTTCCGGTATAGGAGCTCTTGTGGCTGGTCAGAAAAAGATGAAGGCTCATAATGGCTCGTTTGCCTTAATGAATATTAGTGATGACGTACTTAACATACTAAAACTTGCAACACTTGATAAATTTTTTAAAATATATTATAACGAAAGTGAACTTGTTTAATTCTACTCAGTACGTTTAACCACAACAAGGGTCATATCGTCGTGAGGGGGAGTTTCCCCTCGAAATTCCTCAACATCCTCTATTATTGTTTTCACAATTTCTTCTGCGCTTTTTTCACAATTTTGCATTAGTATTTTTTGCATTCTTGTTCTACCGTATTCTTCGCGATTTGAGTTTCGCATTTCCGTAATACCGTCGGTATACATAACAACAATATCACCTACATCGAACCGGGTTGATGACTGTAAATAGGATGCTTCGTCTACTATACCTATTGGCATACCTTCCAAAGTTGTGACTGTACAATGTTTTTCCTTTGCCCTGTAGCAAAAAAGAGGTCCGTGACCGGCATTTGTAAATGACAGAGTCCCACTTGCACGGTCAAAAATTATAAACATCATTGTAGCAAATTTATCTATAGCAAAATCAGCACTTAAAGAGTTGTTCACTGCAGTTACAATGTTTTTGCATTGAACAGAAGTGGAGTTTTGATCAACCGAAGATACAAAAACAGTACGAATCATCACCATTACAAGTGATGCCGGTACACCTTTACCAGAGACATCACTAATCAAAACACCAACTCTGGAATCATCTATATCGATATAGTCAAAATAATCTCCCCCCACCCCCTTCGCAGCTCTAGTATATCCCTGAATCTGTACACCACGGCTGTTGTAAAAACCCATCGGGTTTAGACCTTCCTGAATTTCTTTGGCAAGCTCAAGCTGTTCCGCCAAAAGCCGGCTCTCGATTTCCTTGTTCTTAGCCTCTTTCAACTCGAGAGTCATAGAGTTAAACTCACTAGCCAAACGTCCTATCTCGTCCTTGGATTTTATTGTTATCTTATGATCCATATTACCAGTTGCTATTATGGCAACACCATTTGAAAGATGTTTTAGAGGATTAGTTGTAATGTAAGATAATATAAAAGAAGCGATTACAGAAGCACCTATAAATATTAATGCTATAACAATAATTGTGTTTTGAAGTTTTTTTATCTGATCACGAATCAAGGCGTCAGAAAAGCCAAGACGTATAATCGCGATACGGCTATCGTTCAATCTGCTATAAACAGGCATTATAAAATCGTAAATTTTTCCGTTTTCATCCTGATTATCCTTTATCTCTTGCTCTAAAACATTTTTTATCGTGCTATTGTTAATAGCTTTTTTTAAATGTTCATCTTTACTGTTATCCGGAATTTTATCAGGATTGTCTGAGATTATTACGCTACCCTCTGGATCGGTGACATAGGCGTAACGGAAAGATTTGTTCTGTTTAAAAATATTTATTGTATCATAAATTACAAGATCATTATCGCCTAACGAAGTTTGAGTTACTGCAGAAAAAGTATTCATCATAAGGCGGGCATTGTCCTTTATATTGTCTGTTAACAAAAGAGTCTCTTTTTGAAGAAAATAATATGCCATTGATGAAATAATAGTTACGGTTAGAACAATGATTGCAATTGAAAATTTAAATTTAAGGCTAAAAATAACACGTTTCTTTTTACTGTTTTTCAGCTCTTTTTTTGCATCCGCAATGTTTTTTTTATTTTTCATCATAAGCTCACTGTTTCATTAAAAGAAGACAATTTCGTATATTATTTCTTGCTTTATCATGGTTGGGATCTATAGCAAGTACTTTTCGCCATTCGCTTACGGCTTCAGCAAATTTATTCTGAGAGTAGTAGTTTATTCCGGCAAAATAGTATTGGCGAACCAGTTTTTTTTGTTCCTCACTAAGTGTAGCAGATCTTTTCTTAGCGGGATTCCCAGCAAGACGTATTTCTGATTCAATTTTGTTAACATTTATTATCGCTCTTGTGTTTTGTGGATCATTATTAACAACCCATTTAAACTCGCTTAATGCTTTTTTAAAATCTCCGTTACGGTATAATTTTATACCCCGATTATATCTCTGTTCAATTTCGGCCGGTGATACGGTTATACGAGGAGGTGGAGTACCCGCAGGTATTGGTATTTGAGGTTTAGAAGGTTTAGCTGACGCAATAAGATTATCAATATCTGGATAATCTGGAGAAATTGATTTTATAATGGAAAAACGCCTTAATGCCCTAGGATAATTTTTTTGTTTGAGCATTTTTTTCCCTTCTTCTATCTGTTCTGCGGCAAATTTTTTATAAATGTCTGGATTCAGTTTCAACTGGCATTTTAGCAAATATTCAGTAGCAAAAGTATTGTTTGGAAACAGATTAAGAATACGTTCCCACTGATCCAGTGATTTTCGGTATTCCTGTCTTTCATAATATAGTTTTCCTGAACTTATGAGAGTCGATACAAGAGAATAATATGGAGAACTTTCATCAATTATATCTTCTTTCTCTTGAGCAAGAGCTTCTTTAGAAGTTTTAACATAACGTCTTGCCTGATCGTTTGCCGGATCAATCTCTATTATATTTTCAAAGGCGGTTACAGCACTCTCGTAGTCTCCCTGGGCTAGATAAAGAAGACCTGCTTGAAACTGCCTGTTAATTTTTTCCAGATTTTGCTGACGTATTCTTTCGTTGTACTCTTCTTCAAGCTTGTCAAGACCTGCTAATCGAGACTTTGCATCCTTATAATCTTCTATAAGAGAAATTACCATCTCGTAATCTTCGCGTGCCTGATCAAATTTGTATTCATTACTATTTTGTAAACCCGAACTATAGTAACGTTCAGCCTGTAGTCTTTTACGTTCAAGCTTCTGTTCTTCTTCCAGAATATCATCTATTTTGGCGATATAGTTTTCGGCATCAGGGTTGCCAGGATCTAATTTTAGTATCTCTTCAAAATCGTGAAGCGATTCCTGATATTTGGTCTCTTCAAAGAGTCTGATTCCGTTTTCGGTTAAACGTTTAATCTGTTCAAAACGCATACGGCTCTGTAAAGCAAGAGTGGCTTTGCGTTTACCTTCTTTAGCGATATTGTCGTCCGCAAATATCACGAGCATTGCATCCCATTCTGTTATTGCGTTTTCATATTCTTTATTTTCCATAAATTCTAGAGCTGCTGCGTAATGATCGTCGTATTTCTTTTTCATTTGAGCATGCAATCGTTGACGTTCTAACTCTTGTAAAGCATCAGCTCTCATACGTTCGACACGAGCGCGTAAAATTTGCATTTCAGGATCACGCGGAGTTATTCTATAAGCAGTAATAAAATTTTCTATTGATTTATCAGCATTATCAAGGCTTTTTTGGGCTTCTTTTTTTTCCAAGTGAGTTCGTGCTATGCGCAAAAACTTTTTTGATCGCTCAAAAGCAAGATCGCGTGTTCTTTTTCGGTTATAAACCATTTCAACTTTGTGTTGAATCTGTTTATTGCCTGGTGACTTTTCAAGAGCTGTAATCCAATCAACTATAGCTCGTTCGTATTCACCAGCTTCATAGTAACGTTGAGCTCTATTATCAAGTTCTGAAACAGTTTGTCCGTAAAGATTAAAAAAAAAGAGAATCAATACAAAGAAAAGATAATGTAAAGACTGTTTTTTCATTTTATCTTATCCAAAAAATGATGTAAAAAAATAATTTTTGGATAATATCCACATTTGCTTGGATTACTCATTGTGTACTGTAATCATATGTAAAATTTTCCACTGTACCGATTTTTCCTTGGGAGTAAACACAACAGCGTCTGCCCTAATCATTCCGATATACTCATCATTATCACGAGCATATTTATCGGCAGCAATTGTTACATTATTAACAAAAGCAACCTCATCACCAATTATCTGTTCACCTTTGAATACAATATTCATGATTTGAATGTTTTTATAATAATTGTCTCCAAATTTCTTTTCAAAATCATCTTTAGTCGAAGATTCGGTAAATACATTTCTGTATAGTGAGTAATCGTTCTTCTTTAACGCGACCTCGAAAACCGTAAAGAGTTTCTTTATCTTTTCCATATCATCTGTATCTGGATTATTAGATTTCTGTTTAGTGCAATTTGTTAACAACAAAGCAATAATTAAAAATTGCACGATTCTATTCAATTTCATTATTTTCTCCGAAAACCTCTGCAGAAAATTTTTCAATTACTGTTGATTCATCTTTCCATGATTCAGCATCAAGACCAGCTTTAAGACATGTGTGCCCTAGAAAAGTTTCCAGATCCCAATTATTTTCGGTAGCCACCTGCGGCAAAAGAAGACCCGAACTATGATCTTTAGTAATTATTATTCCATCTCTACCAACAACAATCCGACTGATATCTGTAACTTCTTCAATTTCAGAAAGTACTGATATTTCCAGGTCAATTTGCTCAAATTCAGCCGATGTTAAAGGTAAAAATCTTGGATCTTTGAAAGCGGCTGAATAAGCCATGTCTTTTACAGCCTGTAAAAGAGGTTTTATGCCGACTATATAACCGATACACCCACGAAGCGACCCATTTAAATGAAGGGTTACAAATGCTCCACATTTTTTATTGAAGATAAGATCGCTTGTATCGATTGACTCTGCAGAATATGGCATCTTTATGCCTAGTTGTGAAGCAATAGTTAATCGTGCAATCTTTAGAAGAGACTGTTTTACACTCTTGGAAATATCCATTATAGACCTCTCTTAATAAATAACAGCAGCCATATAACCGACTACCCTGTTTTTTTCACCTGAAGCATCACCCGAATTTTTGTACATAAGCTTTTCACACGTTTTTGCCCCAAATTTTTTCAGAAGTTTAAATCCTGTATAGATAGCCGCGAAGCCGCAGGCTTCACTCCCATTTTGAACCGAATGATACAAAGTATCTTCGTTAAATTCTGTTATAATCTCCATGGTAGTATTATCTATCTGAACCGCTTCATCGTATCGATGAAAATGAGAAAGATCGGTTGAGATAACTACAAGAGGTTTTTGTTTCTCATCTTCGTATATTGATGCTATATCAGACGCAATTGAGGTGCATATTGAAGGATCTTGCGATCCAATTAATACTGGAATTAAATCAGCGTTTGGGAAAACGGTCTGAAGAAAAGGTACCTGAACCTCTATAGAGTGTTCAGAATCGTGCGCAGCTTTTAAAAAGGTCATTGAGCTCTTTTGTGACAAATCTGCTGCTGATACGTCAATTTTAACATCTCCTAATGGAGTACGATACAGACCGTCAGGTATAACTGATCCTTTTTCAAAAGAATATCTATGTGATGGTGCTAAAACAATAATTTTGGATGGTTTGCAATCTGATGAGGACATGTAAGAATAAGCTGCTATCTGTCCTGAATAGACATATCCGGCATGCGGAACAATTATACCCTTGGCAGTTGGGTGTTTTATTACAGATGATGCGTTTTCAAGATAATCATCTATCTCAGCCGCAAGTTTAGCCTTATCCGAAGGATAAAATGTTCCATTATAAGCTGTTTGCCTGATATACATTTCAGATTCTCCTGGTAACATTATGAAAAATTTGCTTAGCAACGTTAACTTTTGTGTCCATTGGAATCAGGATTTTTTCTCCGGATTTACAGTAGATGGTAACTTCGTTAGTTTCTCCCGCAAAACCAACCCCTTTTTTTGATATATCATTAAGACAAATAAAATCAAGAGATTTTTGTTTTAGTTTTGAAAGAGCATAGTTTTCAGTATTATGTGTTTCTGCGGCAAAACCAACGGTAATTATGTTCTTATAGTTTCCTGATAGTTTCAATTGGGCAATATGCATAAGAATATCTGGATTTTTCTCGAAGTTTATATTAATACGGTCACAATTTTTTTTTATTTTTTGATCAGAATAGTTCACCGGACGAAAATCAGACGGAGCTGCCGCCATAAAAATTATCATATCGGAAGATAATTCTTTTTCCATAGCACGAAGAAGATCATTCGTAGTTTCGCAACCCTTACATTCATAAGCTTTATTTTTTAATAGATTATTATCTATAACTCCATGAAGTAATTTTATACGGTTTGAATGTTTATAAACTTCATCTGCGATTGCTATTCCCATTTTGCCAGATGACGGATTCGAAATAAACCTAAAAGGATCAATCCATTCCCGGGTAGGTCCCGCACTTACAAGATAAGAAAAGTCCTTGTCACTAGCCATTCTGATTTTCCAACAATTCAAGAGATCTTTTTACAATTATATTTACTGGAGCCAACTTTCCATATCCAGTATCGCCACACACTACATCACCGGTGTCAGGTTCAATAATGGTTATATTCCGCTTTTTTAAGACTGAAATATTATGTTGAACGGCTGGATTAGACCACATATCAGGATTCATGGCCGGAGCGATAACAATGGGAGTCTTCATCGATAAAAAGGTAGTAGTAATAAGATCATCAGCAATTCCAGATGCGGCTTTTCCTATAAAATTTGCAGTGGCAGGAGCACAAACAAAAATATTGGCGTTTTCTTTAAGTGCAATATGCCCCATATTATAGACATCGGGCAAAAAAGTTTCATGATATACTGGGTTTCCGGATAAGGTTCTAAATGTCAAAGGTGAAACAAGATTAAGTGCGTTTTTTGACATAACCACAAATACATCATGCCCCTCTTTTACAAAAAGCCTAGTAATATCACAAGCCTTATAGGCCGCTATAGAAGAGGTAACTCCAAGTACAATTTTCATATTAACCTTCTGAAGAGCTTTTCAAAATCTTTACGGCTAATATCGGCTACGAATGGGCGTCCATGAGGACAGCGTAACGGATAAGATCCGGAAAATATTTTTACAAGCAATGATTCAGCATCTATGCGACTCATCGGGTCACCAGCCCGTTTGGCACTGTGACAGGCCACTCTTTCGGCCGCATGTTTTTTGATTTGTATAAAATAATCTTCGGCATTACGGTCAAGAGACAAATCTGAAATAGATTGCGTAAATTCCCGAATACAAGTAACAGCCTGTGATGGATCAAGCGTCTCGGGGATGCCTCTGATTACAAGTGATTCTTGTGAAAAAATGTCCAGATCGAATCCCATGGACAATAGAACATCAAGGTTATCAGAAACAAAAGAAACTTCCTGAATATCCATATTTACCTCTTCAGGGAAAATCAACTTTTGAACGGAGGGCTTTTCTTCGTTCTTTATAAGCCTATCATAAATAATTCTTTCATGAGCCGCATGGAAATCCACAATTTTTAAAGACTCTTCCTTTTCTACCAGAAGATATGTTTTAAAAAGAGTACCAATATAATACCAGTTATGAAGTTGATTATAAATATCTCGACCATCATTAAAATAACTTACGGTTTTCGATGGCCCTGTTTTTAATGGATCATCGGTATAATCATTCATAATTTCACAATTACCAAGATTATTAAAACCGCCATTTATCTCATCGTTTTTGCTTATTCGCGAACCTTCGTTATTTTTTTGTGACACATTTTTTGAATTCAGATCGTTATCAGCAATTTGCCATAAATTAGATTGATCGTGGTCTGCTTCATTCTCATAACTACTTGAATGGAGTTCCCTTTCGCTAATGTTATCATTTTTAAAATTGGTAAAAACTGAGGAATCCAGATGTATCTCGTTTTGACCAAGAGTTTTTTTGACAAAACCATATATCAGACTGTCGATATAGCGAGTGTCAAAGAGTTTAATTTCTCTTTTACAGGGATGAACATTAACATCAATAAGATCAGGGGGGATAGTGATGAAAAGGAACAGAACGGGGTGTAATCCCTTTGGCAACATTGAATCATAAGCCCTGTTAACATGGAAGGAAAGATTTTTATACTCTACTGGTCGACCGTTAACAAAGAGAAACTGCATAGACCGGCTCTTTTTTAATCCTTCCAGAGATGATATAAACCCGTTAATATTAACCTTGAGATCTTGAACGGACCCTTCAAGAAGTCTGGAGGCCTCATTCGAACCATAAATATCAGCGAGCCGTTCCCTAATGTGCTCACGCGCAGGAAGAGACATCAATACCTTGTCTTCATTTTCTAGCGTCATCACAATAGCCGGATTAGCTATTGCAATTTTAATAAAACTTTCGCGTATTAGTCTTATTTCGGTAGAGCGAGCTTTTAAAAATTTTTTTCTAGCAGGTGTGTTATAAAAGATATGCTCGACAATAACAGTTGTTCCAACTGGCCCAGCAAAAGGTAATACAGAAATATTATCGTCAGATACAAGTTTTGCGCCCTCATCCAAATTATGTGGACGGCTTAAAATTGTAATATGAGAAACAGCTGCAATGCTTGATAAAGCCTCTCCACGAAATCCATAACTATATATTGATTGAATATCATCAACAGACGTGATCTTGGATGTCGCGTGTTCTGTTATTGCAAGTTTGAGCTCCTCCGGAAGAATGCCGCATCCATCATCAGTTACAACAATTCGACGCATTCCGCCGTCTTCAATTTTGACACTGATTCTACCTGCCCCTGAATCCGCGGAGTTCTCGATAAGCTCTTTGATAACCGAATGAGGTCCTTCGATAACCTCACCGGCTGCTATCATCCGCTTAACATGTTCGGGAAGCTCGTGTATACTGGGAATAGTTTTGCTATCTGTTTTCAATTGTTAGCTGAGACCTGATTCCATCCTGATTTGTAGCTTCAAAACCGAAACTTACACTCTCCTCATCAAAACCGGCAATCTCTTTCAATGTTTCACTATTATGTATTGAAGACCACCTGACAGCATCAAAACTGATAAAAATTCGTGAGTTGCGTGATATTTTATAATTACTTCGATTGGAACTATTCTCTGGGTTTTTAATCATAAAGTATATGTTTCTTTTTGCTATCATATTGATATCACTATTTTCATCTACCCTAACATAATCGTTATTAAGTACTATTCTTAAGGGAATACGGTCGCCCGCAGTAAAATAAAGTACGTAATAGTCTTCATCGGCCAATTCACCATCAAAAGAGTAAATGTTGCTATAGTGAATCATACTGTCAGGATTCACCTGTTTAACAATTATGGAATCGGTTAATCCGCACGATGCTAACATTAAAGCTAATATAATTAAAAAAAGACTTTTTTTCATAATACATTCCTCTGCACACAATTCTTTATATCCATCAAGAATCGAACCATGCTATTTTTTTATTCTCTTATTTCAAGATTAAATTAAAATCAATTATTGAGAATTATTTGGTTACGGTTAATAAACTCTCCTTTTTGAATATATTTTGTATAAATTCATAAAAAAGATAAAATTTCAGGTATTGATTGCAAAAATAGATATATATAAGGCTATAGACTAGTTATTCCATATAATGATACAATTTTTGTCTAATCAATTACAACAAAACAGATACTGGAAAGTTTATTCATTCTTTTTACGGACTATTATAACAAAATATTCATAAATATCAAGTATTGATGCCAAAAAGCACTTAAAGGCTGTTTTTTAAATAGGATATAAAATTTGACTTGATTTATATAATACATCTGTTATAGTCACGTTATTCTACTTTTCTAATAAGGGAAATTATGTCTAGTAAAAATGATACCGAAATCAGCCCTGTTGTCGATAAATCGACTGTAAAACTTAAACGCAACCGAAAAAAGGGTTTTGACTCTTCTTTAGCTTGGTATCTTGACAAGATTAACAAGATAAAACTCTTAACTCGGGAAGAAGAGGACTATTACGCGCGAAAGGCTCTTAGTGGAGATCCTGAAGCAAAGGAGATGTTGATCAAGTCTAATCTTCGTTTCGTTGTTTCCATAGCGAAGAAATACCAGACGAGCGGTATTTCTTTTTTAGATTTAATTAACGAAGGCAATATGGGGCTTATCAAAGCCGCTGAAAAATTTGATCCAGATAAAGGTTTCCATTTTATATCATACGCGGTATGGTGGATCAGACAGGCAATAATTCTTGCCATTTCACAAAAGACATCCCTTATCCGTATTCCCCTTAACCGAACCGCTGATCTTCAGAAAATTGAAAAAGTTCATAAACGTCTTGAACATGAGTTTGGTCGGGAACCTACACCTCAAGAGATATCTGAATTTCTTGATATGGATAACGAACAGATTAATCACCTAAGGAATATTTCACAAGATTATATTTCTCTCGATACTCCTTACGGTGATTCCGATGATACAACAATGATTAGCACTGTTGAGGATATACATACCGATGCCCCCTACAAGGATCTTATTGATGAATCTTTACGTGAAGAGCTATCATCAGTGCTTGACACTTTGACTGTATCAGAAAAAGATATTTTGGTAAAGCGATACGGATTGGACGGCAACAAACCCATGTCGCTTCACCAGATCGGAGAACAGTACAGCCTATCCAAAGAACGTATTCGTCAAATTGAAAAAAAAGCAATACGAAAGCTTCGCCATCCATCCAGAAGTTTTAAGCTTAAAAGTTACATTACTGATTGATGTTCAAAAAAATAAAATTTGTTGACGCTATTAACTGAAGCTCTGTAATTAACAGGGCTTTTTTATTACTGATACGAGGCATATGTATGAAATTTTTATTTTTGGGAATTGTTCTTGGAGGATTATTGGCTTTCATTCCCTACTCCGAAATAGATAACGGTGCCCGTGTTACTCCTGAATGGTTTGGTTCCGTAGAAAAAATAAGATCCATAGATCCGTCCAACAATATTAATAAAACCAAAGGTTATTTCCTTTATCCTTCTCTTGACCACGCTTATCTTCTTAATGCAGATGGTTCGTTTCATAAGGAATATTCAGGTGATGAAAACTCACGTTTCGCGTTTTCAGGTGACAAAGAATATTATATCCAGTTCGAAAAAGTTGGTTCACATATATCGTTTCTAAATCGAACTGGTGCCAAATTCTGGATTACCGAGACCCCACAGTACCCATATCTTTCACATTCAGCTAAACTTGTCCTTCTTCTCGTTTCTGATCTTCACACAATCTTTTTAAACGATAAAAACGGAAAACCGGTGGGTATTCAGAAAATTGAGGGGCGAATGTGCACCAATATTTCATTTTCCAAAAATGATTACGCGATAGCCGGCTTTATGAGTTCAGAGTATTATATTGTGGATAGCTCTGGAAATCTTGTATTACATGGTAAAACTCCTGAAGGAACAATTGTTAAAAGTTGTGTATTAAGTGATAACTCCTCTTACGCTGCGATTCACTATGGAACTGTAAACGAAGACGGTTGTATGATAATTAATATTTCTAATATTCCTGACGGCGATTTTGAGCTATCTGTAAAAATGGAGAGCGTTCATAAAACACGAACTGGAATTGCAATCTCGGATACCGGGACATTGCATCTGCTTGACGGACTATATTACCGAATGTTTGATAATAAAGGTAATCCGTTATTCGCGAAAGAGATCGAGCCACAGTCTCACGGTCATGCACAGATTTCGCTTTATAATGGTTTAGCCATTGCAAGTTATCGACTCTTTGGTGGTAAGAGTATCTTGAGTATTTATGATAACGACCTAAATATACTGCATTCTGAAACATTTGAAGATACGGCTTTGAATATCGAAATCACAGGTGATGTTCTTTTTGCAGCAGGTACGAAAAATCTCTCGGCGTACAGCCTTGCTCGATAATGTTCAAGGTCTCATTCAAGTTTTTGAAAAGGTTTTTATTACTGTTTTTTATAGCTCCTGCCATAACGATGTTTATCTTTCGTTTAAGAACCGGCTCTATTTTTTTTTGGTATTCGCCATATTTTGTGTTATTAAGTAGTTTAAGCATACTGTAAATGCGAAACCGATCCATGGCGGTGACTGATCGGGATAGCTGATCATCTGCTCCTCCATATTTTATTATTGTCTGTTTGTCGATTAGCCCTATTTCGTAAAATGGTGTTATTCTAAGCCATAGATCATAATCTTCACAAACAGGCATATTTGGATCAAATAGACCATGGTTTTCAAAAACTGATTTATGTATGACTACTGACGAAGGAGATATCATACACTGCTCTAGGGATTCATTAAAAATTGAGCCGGATTTTTTTTTATGTTTAAGCTTAGGGTTAACCCTTTTGCCGTAACGGTACCATATCTCTTGCGATTGAAAAACATGGTATTGTGGGTTTTCCTGAATAAATTGGTAATCATTTTCAAGTTTGTTAGTAAGCCATTCATCGTCAGAGTCCAGAAATGCGGTATAAGGTGTTATTAAATCTTTAACAGCTGTATTTCGTGCGGACGATACTCCACTGTTTTCTGTACGTATTACTGTTATGCGGCTGTCTTTATATTTGGAAAGAATACTGGAAGTTTTGTCTGTTGAGCCATCGTCTACTATAACAAATTTAAAATCCGAAAAGGTCTGATTGATTACAGAGTCTACGGCTCGACGAATCGTTTTTTCTCGGTTAAATACCGGGATTATTACTGTAAATAGTGAAGTCATATATAGTCTTTATCCGATATTGTTAATATGAAACCTAATGGCAACCTCAAAAAATTAACTTTTCAACAAGGAACTTGCGAAAAATTCCTTTAGGATAGGC
>DAOTGZ010000005.1:0-36435 GCA_035447445.1 Spirochaetota bacterium
TCTTTTTGATGTACATGTATCGGCTACAACGGTCTATGACAAGGAAGGCAACCCTGTGGCGTTGACATCCGCCTCCATAGAGGTGACGGAGCAGAAAAATGCCGAGAGGTTGTTAAGCGAAAGTGAAGAAAGATTTAATTTGGCCATGGAGGTCAAGAACGAGGGTATTTGGGATTGGCATATCGTTAGTAATGACGTTATTTTTGATAACCGATACTACACAATGGCCGGTTATGACCCGGGTGAATTTGACCAAAAGTTATGTTCATGGACTGAGCGTGTTCATCCTGATGATTTATCGATTTGTAATTCTGCAATTGAAGAATATTTTATTGGCAAAACCGAATGTTTTGATGCGGAGTTTCGTTTTAAACGTAAAGACGGATCATGGATGTGGATACAGGGACGAGGTAAAATAGTTGAGTGAGATGAAAATGGGGAGCCATTAAGAATCGTAGGCACTCATACAGATATTACGAAACGCAAACAGGTAGAGGAAGAGAACCAAAAACAGCTTGCCGAGAAAGAGCTGCTGTTGCGTGAAGTGCATCATCGCGTTAAAAACAATATTGCCAATATAGCAAATCTATTATCATTACAGGTTGGCTCTACCTCGAATATGGAAGTCAAGACTGCGTTACAGGATGCCGCTTCTCGTGTGCAAAGCATGCGTATACTATATGACAGGCTTTTGGTATCGGACGATCTTCGCGAAATACCGGTAAAAAATTATGTGGATACCCTTATAGATTCTATAATACAGGTTTTCTTTGATCGGAAAGGTATAAGCATTAAAAGAACAATTACTGATTTTAATATTGCTGCAAAACAGGCGGTAATTATCGGTATCATTATTAATGAGCTGTTAACAAATGTCTTTAAATATGCGTTTAAAGATAGAGAGCATGGTAATGTTCTTGTTTTGCTGAAGAAAAATAAAAATGTGGTTAACTTAACTATCGAGGATGACGGTATGGGAATTGAGTCTAAAGAAAATGTTAATAACAGTCAAGGATTTGGTTTAACCATTGTCAAAATGCTTGTGGAGCAGTTAAACGGAACCAAAAGTATTGAAAATAGGAATGGAACCAGAACTGAAATTCGGTTTGAAATATAATTAGGATAAAGTTCCGAATAGTAACTGAAAAGCAGATTGCTTAAATGATAACAGAAAGAATTTTATCTTTGAAGTCTTGCATTCTATAAGGTTTTTGCATATAATCACAAAATCCATAATTTTTATAGTTTTCGATTACGGGATCGTTTGAATAGCCGCTGGAAATAATAATTTTGGGGTCATTAACAAGAGTGTGTACTTCTTTAGCGGTTTCGACTCCTCCCATCCCGCCGATTATTGTAAGGTCAAAGATAAAAATATCGGGTATGGTTTTGCTAATTATACAATTTTTAAGTTTTTCGATGGCTTCTTCACCAGTAGAGGTAATTATCGCTTCAATATTAATATGTTTACACATCTGTGATAAAACAATTTGTACGCCGATATCGTCTTCTAAAATAAGAGCTGTTTTATTATCGTATAATTTGGTTGTTTTTTCTGGCAGGTTATCTGTTTTTTTCATTTTACTTGCAGGCAAGTAAATAATAAATTCTGTGCCACGATTATGTTCAGAAGTAACGCCAATATATCCGTTATGCTTTTCGATGATTGAATAGCAAATGGATAAACCAAGACCGTTGCCGTCACTTTTTGTTGTAAAGTAGGGATTGAATATTTTTTTTAAATCTTTTTTTGGGATAATTGGTCCACTGTTATGAAAAGCTATTTTTACAGCCTCATCGATTATTTTGCCGTTATCGGGTCTTGTAAAACTTGGAATATTTACACAGCGTATCGTTAAGGTTCCTGAACTTCGCATTGCCTGCTTGGCATTGATGACGATGTTTTGTATTACCTGTGTTATTTGACCAGAGTCGGCGTTTAAGTTCCATAAATTTTCAGGGATATCATAGGCAACCTTTATTGCGCTACCGGATAGATGAAACGAAACGGTATCCATCAAGATGCTTTTTGTGTCGGTTACTGCTTTAACCGGACCTCCTCCTTTGGAAAAAGTGAGTAATTGGTTTGTAAGTTTTCGAGCCTTGTAAGCGGCGTTTTCAATCTCAAAAAACGACTTTTCTATCTGTTCTGGGTCAGGTTCTGTATATCGAAGCAATGATATATTGCCTACTATAGTAGCCAGTGTATTGTTGAAGTCGTGGGCAATTCCACCAGCCAAGATTCCTAAAGATTCAAGCTTTCTGGCCTTTTCAACTTCTCGTGAACGGTCAGCAAAAAATTTCATAACGCCGATCATGCCAAGAATTATGAAGCATGACAAACCAATACTGAAAAATGAAAAAACTCTTATTGAAAATAGTCCACCGTTAGCCAGCTCTCTTGATGCAACAGCCATATCGGCTATTCCGGTAATGATTGCGATTATGGCGCCAGTAAAGGCAAGCTGGATATGCCTTTTTTTGTGTCTGGAAAAAGATTCGATTGCCAGACAAATAATGGAAAGTAACGCAATAAATGCTATTATAACATCCCTGATTTTATATAGAGGACCGGCAATGCCACGGCCTATGTTCCATAAAGCTGTATATTGTGATGGATGGTTTTTGATAAGTAAAAAATAGTCGGGATGCCAAAACGCTATAACAATACATAATAGAGAAAAAAGTAGAGTGGACAGTAAAACAAAAAATATTTTTTTTTGTTTTACAGAAATGTTTGTAATTTGAAACACAAAAAAAAGCATAGCCGGTATGAATAGTGTAACGGTTAAAGCCTGGAGGCGGTGAAAAGAAAAGGCCGCTACAGGATATTGCATTATTCCCAGAATGATTACAGAGGCCTCAAACGCAGTAAGAGATGTGCCCAGAAGCCCTAATATTGCTGTTGATAGGTAGAGCATCTCTTTTGAGGTTAGGTAAACGTACAGGGAAAGAATTGTTCCTACAAAAAGTATTCCTGAGCAAAAAACAAGCAATGTTGATGGTATTAAAGCTGTTAATAGTTCACTGTTCATTCCTGGATCCTGTGTATTATCATGTAAATAAATATATGGTTACATAGTATAATGTCAAACAGTAATTTATGCATAAAGAACTTTGATATAAGTTTCTTATTTTGAGTTTAAAATTATCAGAATATATGAAAGCGGTTTTGTACGTATGTTTATACGATATCATGAATTGGTTGACAGTTAATTTGGTTATAAAGTAAATTTATAGAAATAACATTAAAACCGATCGGAGGATTGAGTGATAGACGAGAAGAGTATAAGCTCACTTAAAGGGCTGGTTGACAGTGCCGGCACTGATTACGCGGAGATTCGTATTTCCGAGATAGACAAAACGATTTTCTCTCTTAGAGGTGATAGTGTGGAGACCGTTTCGTCGGGAATTTCTTTAGCGGGTTCGGTTCGAATATTTGACCGGGGAAACTGGACCTTTTTGTCGTTTAATTCCATAGAAGAAGTACAAAATCATTTATTAAGAGCGAAAGAGCTGTCTATGAAATTGCCAGCCCAAAAAAAAGAGCTAAAAAAACAGTCGAAACCTGTTAGCATAAGGAAAAAAAGTTCTCCTGTTATAGATTTTGCCGAGATTACCCCTGAACAAAAATTTGCCCTTTGTAACGAATACAACAATATACTAAAAGGTTCCCCTCGCATACAGACTACACGTACCATGTACCGTGATGCAAAATCCAGAGATATTTACGTTAATAGTGAAGGCTCTGATATGTATTATGAAAAATTACATTGCGGGGTCTCTCTTTCGGCAATAGCTAAAGAGGGTAACGAGATACAGACCTACCAAGAGTCTTTTGCCGGTTATGGAGGGTTTGAGCTTGTTAATAACAGACATGCTGAGGCCGAGAAGGTAATTGCAGTTGCGTTAGAACTTTTGGAAGCACAGCCGATTGAAGGTGGCAAGTATTCTGTAATAACCGACCCGCGCCTTACCGGAGTATTTATACATGAAGCATTTGGACATCTTTCAGAAGCCGATTTTGTATATGAGAACAACCGAATGAAGAAGCTGATGACGCTGGGTAAGGTTTTTGGGCCACAATTTTTAAATGTTGTTGATGATGGTTCAATTGAAGATGCAGTCGGTTATATCCCCCTGGATGATGAGGGAGTCGAACCGCGTAAAAATTATTTAATAAAAAACGGTGAACTATGTGGTCGTCTTCACTCTCGTGAAACCGCGGGCCTAATGAATGAAGAGCTAACAGGTAATGCCAGAGCAATTTCAGCCATGGCACAACCTATTGTACGAATGACCAATACCTATATTGAAAATGGAAAAAATACAAAAGACGAGCTTTTTGAAGAGATCGGTGACGGAGTTTATGCTGTTAATGCTTTCGGAGGACAGACAAATCTGGAGATGTTTACCTTCTCTTCGGCATACGGTCGAATTATCAAAGACGGAAAACCGGGAAAAATGGTGAAAAATGTGATGCTCTCGGGTAATGTTTTTGATACGCTGAAAAATGTTAGAATGGCAGCGAATGACATGCAACTATTTGGAGGATTGGGAGGCTGTGGAAAAGGTGGACAAGGACCGTTGCCTGTATCGTTTGGCGGGCCACATCTGCTAATTGACAATGTACTTATCGGAGGCAACCAGTGAAAGGATTGAACGTTGATTTTTTGAATTCAAAATGCCGCTGGTATGATATAATTGAGGTTGAAAGCCGGTCTACTCCTGTACAGTTTAAAAACAATAAACTTTACAGTATAAGGGAAAGTTCCAGCAGTGGTTTGGGACTTCGTGTAAACAGTGGCGGCAAAACAGGAATTACTTATACAAATGATACAAAGCGTGTGGATCAGCTTGCGGAGCGCGCTGTTGCGTTAGCCGCATATGGAGATAAGGAAGATTTTGATCTCCCATGTGGTGATACAGAATATCAGAGACCAGTACGACCCCAAAAGAAAGAGTTTTGTGTTGATAGTGAAATTGAAAAAGGAAAAGCTGTAATCGCAACGATTGAAGAGAAATATCCAGACGCGGAGATTAATATGAGTATTACCTCCGGTAATAGTAGTTCCGTTTTACGAAACTCAAACGGGCTTGTTTATAGTGATGATTCGTTCTCTTATTCAGCTTCTTGTTCTGTTTCGCTTGTTTTGGATGACGGAACCAGGATCGAGACAGGAACAAGCAAGGTTGCTTACAATCCGGAGCCTCTAAACGGTTTTTCGGAAGAGATAGTATCCATAATTGATATGAGTTTAAAGACAGCAAAATTGGACAGCGGGCGAATACCAATGATTTTGACACCAAGAGCTCTTCGCTCAATATTGAGTATTCTTATGGGAGGTTTATCAGCTGAACAGATATATCGTAAGGTTTCTCCCTATGAGAATAAGATAGGCAACTCTATTTTTAATAAGGCGTTCACTCTTTTTGATGATCCTTTGATGAAGGATTCTCCTTATAGTTACGGTTGCGATGACGAAGGTGTAGCTTCTGAAAAGAGAGCTCTTATTGAGAACGGTACAGTAAATGGTTTTATTGCCGATCTGAAATTTGCCTCGCTTCTTGGGGTGTTGCCTACTGGTCATTCTTCACGAAGCTATGCGTCTAAACCGGGAGCATCTTTTTCCAATATCGAAATAGCGGCAGGCGATATTCCGTACGAAAATATAATAAAAGAGTGTTCAACCGCTATAGTGGTTAATCAGTTTCTGGGTTTGGGGCAATCTAATACATATAAAGGTGATTTTAGTGCAAATGTTGATCTGGGTTTTTTGGTAAAAAATGGAGAGATTGTTGGGCGATTAAAAGATTGTATGGTAAGTGGTAATGCTTTTGATCTTTTTGCTGGTGATATCCGGGTATCATCGGATGTAAAAGAGATACCCGGGGCAAGGCTACCCTACATGTTGTTTGATGGGGTAAATTTTACTGGCTGATTCATGTAAAAGTGCCGTTTATTCAAAAACAATAGTTTTATTTCCGTTAACCATAACTCGGTCTTCAAAAACAAGCCCCAAGGCTCTTGAAAGGACAATTTTTTCGACATCACGTCCTTTGCGAGCCATTTCTTCCGCAGAATTTGTGTGGTTTACGGAGACAACATCTTGGGCAATGATAGGCCCTTCGTCCAGTTCATGATTTACAAAATGTGCTGTTGCTCCAATAATTTTAACACCACGTTTAAATGCCTGCTTATAGGGGTTTGCTCCAATAAATGCCGGTAAAAAAGAGTGATGAATATTTATGATCCGATTTGGATAGAGAGAGGTAAACGCCGGTGTTAAAATTCTCATATATTTGGCTAGTACGATATATTCCGGATTATACTGGTTTACCTGCTTGATTACCATCTTTTCGTGTTCTTCGCGACTGAGGTTTTCGTGAGAAATGTAATGAAAGGGAATGTTCATTCTTTCAGACAACTCTCGTAAATTTTGATGATTGCTGATTATAGCGAGAATGTTGGCGTCAAGGTCACCAAAAGCATGTCTTATTAGAACATCTCCCAAGCAGTGATGCTCTTTGGTGACCATAACGATAATGTTTTTCTTGCGCTTTCCTGTCAGGTTAATGATTGAGTTTTCCGGCAATTGGGTACTCAAATCAGAGTAAAGTTTACCGGAATCAAAAAGACCGGTAAACTCGGTTCTCATAAAAAAATGGTTTTGATCCTTCTCGACAAATTCATCATTCTCGAGAATATTGACCCCATGACTGGCCAAAACCCCTGTTATTTTGTTAACAAGCCCAACATTGTCGGTACAGTCAATTAATAGCCGGTGAATATTCATCTTGTTGGACTTCCCTGTGCTTTTTGAATTTCTCTTTGAAGCTCCTTGTCCCTTGTTGGAAAAATCATAGTTTCGTTTTTCCAGTTTCGGGTTTTTGGAAAATATTGTGTTGCAAGGGCTAAACTTTTAAATGAGGGTAAAATTCTTGTAAAACCCTTGTCATCAGTAACTTCAATTTCGTCACTTTTAACGCTGAACGAGACGCTGTTAAGAGCAAGGCGAGTGTAAAGAGCTTTATTTGTTCTGGATGAGATATTGCGTGTTACATGAGAGCTGTATAAGACCACAGCATAAGTGTAGTCTTTGTCGAATAGATAAATTAAACGGTTTTTTTTGTCGACAACTATCTGAGAAAAATCTGTAAGTGCTACAACACGACCCGAGTTCATATGAGGAGTAACCATTGCCAGCATCATTCTAAGTTTAACAGAATGCATGACTCTTTCCTTTAGTTTTTCCATTTCTGCGTTAGCTTTTTTGCGCTCAGCGGCACTCATCTTCGGCCGCCCCTTGTTATAGGTTCGTGTAAGTGCGTTAAAGGTTGTACCTTTTGGATAAGATGAACGGGCATAGCCAAAATTACTGTGGTCGGTATCCATTTTTTCAGGTGTAGAAATAACAGTTGTTAATTCAGTGTCTTCTTCGGTAGACAGTTCAGCAGTTTTTACTACAGGAACAATTCTATAATAAAGCTTAAGACCTTTTGTCGTGTTGATGTCTTCCCAGGTTGAACCGGAAGCTTCTGCAATTTTTTTATATGGAGAATCAAATTTGTCGGCTCTGTAAATATGATAAATAATTTCTTCAGTTACTTCGGGATCGGCTTCCCAGCTAAGTACAATTTTGTCGGCATGTTCGCCCTTTGATATATTTAGCAATTCAAATTTCTCGAACTCGTTTTCAGGTTCAGTTTCAGGTTCTTCTGAATCTGGTTCTATAGCTGTTGGTTCTTCAGTTGTTTTTTTGGGTAGCAAAGTTGAACATGACGTAATATAGAACATTGATGCAATCAATATCGTGATTAGAATAAGATGTTTCATAAAGCCTCCAGTTTTATAATTGTGATGCGACTATTTCTATAGTGAATATGTGCTACAAATCAAGTCTTTTGTTAAAAAAAATATGGCATATCAGATAATTTGAGTTTGATAATGTATAAATTTAGTATTAAATTAAAATGATATCAAAATCGGTAGACTTTGCCAAAGTTAATTTAGAATGATAATGTCACGCTTTGTTACAGGTGAAACCACAATAAGAGAGGCAATGCCGCCCATGCCGTCATACGCAGTATCGCTATTATAGATATCAGGAGACCAATTGCCATCAATTATAAATTTGTATCTATATTTCCCTTCGGGAAGATTGATTTTTGTACGCCAAATATTGTTTTCGTCTTTTACAAGCGGGTTATTCTCAGGATTCCAGTTGTTAAAATCGCCTGCGATCGAAATATATGATGCTTCACGATTATAGGTTCTAAATTCTACATAGTCGATACCGTTTTTTCTTATGAAACGGTATGTTACGGTCTTGTCTTCTGGTGAAGAAGCCGGATATGCTATTGATAAAAAAGATCCACTACCATCATCAATTGCCTCCGGATTTTCCGGATCTGATATCCATATACCGTCTACAAGAAACTTGTATCGCAAAGCAGCTTCAGAGGTGTACTCGGATAAAAAATAGTACCAGATTCCGTTTGTACCTTTTTTCATAGGCCTTGGTGTCCATTGACTGAAGTCTCCGGCAATTAAAACAGATTTGGAGCCACGGCTGTCGTAAGTAAAAAGAGTCCCAGTTTCGGTACTTTTGTTGCGTACAATATGCGGAATGATTTTAATCTCATAGGGTGCCTGGGCTTTTGTCAGGGTTTTAAAAGAGTACTCGTGAACTGTGTCCGGGGCCGATAGCATAATAGTATGCAGAAAAAGTATACTAAGTAGGATGTAAAACCTCATTGAGACCTCTTTTAAGCATGTTAATATCAAATTTTAAGTTGATCTACTTATATTTTCGTAGAAACAGGTAAAACTATTGATTAAAAAAAGAGTTTTGTTGATTTAAAGCGAATTATAAAGAATTAAGTTTCATTTAGTAGTCAGGTAAAGTTACCGATAATTAAAAAGGTATTGATTTTTATAGTATGGATATTATATCTGATTATGTCGCTTGTAATTCTCCATATGGAACGAAAATTGGTTTATTATCAATAAAACGGATGATTATGCTGATGTACAAAATAGTAGTTCGGGTAGTTAATGGCGGTAATTAAAGAAAAGCCGGAGCCGGTAACCTACTCCGCCGAGGAGTTGGCTGAAATTGAAAGAATAGTCGGAACCCTTCCCGGTAGCACCGAGAAGAGCTCTGACGGTACACTTATGTCTTTAAATGATGAGCCCCCTGAGGAATTATCTTCTCAACCGGATCAGGCAGATTATTCTGCTTACAATAATGATGATTTGGAAGATCTTGCTTTAGAGCCTGATTCATTTATTGAGGAAGATGGATTCGAAGTTGAAGAGTTGAATCCGGAAGATTCCTCAGAAAATATCAGTCTGGATGCGGATGATTTATCCGCTTTACCCGAACTTGATGACAGCTCGATATCATTTGACATTGGCGAGCAGGAACCCTCCAATATTGAACCTGACATGCCTTTTGATCTGGAAGATGAAATTAGCAATGATGATATTTCAGCTTTACCGGATGAAGATATTTCTTTGGATAATTTTAATGATATTGGTGCTGATCTATCTTCGGATGAAGGATTGGATGAGTTAGGTGCCGGATTTGATCTTTCTGATGCTGACGATGATGCTATCTCTGACCTAGATGATGGGTCAATGATGGATCAGCTTAATGATTTAACTGCGGACGAGGGAGACTCCATAGATTTGGATGACTTGGCTGATGATGAATTTTTATCAGCGTCATCTGGTTTGTCTTCCGGAGACAGTGATGACTCTGTTACGATTGATGGTGATGATGAGATGTCACTCCCTGATCTCAATTCTCTTGATATGGATGATTCTTCTTCTATTGAAGAAGGTGATCTCACGGAGCTACCGGATGTCGGTTTTGATGATTTGGACTCTGATTCGGTAGAAAATGATGCTAGTGAGGTTGATGATTTTTCAGATCAGGACATTGATATTGGTCTTGATGATTTGAGTGATGATATTGGTGAATTGCCAGATATTGACCATACGGACAGAAGTAATGCCGATGATATCTCAAATCTTGATGATATGGATGATATCGGAGCCATGCCGATAGATGAGGATATTGAATCAAGTTCGATTTTGGATGATCTTGAACAGATTGGAACAGGTGATTCCGGTATGTCTTCTGGGCTGGATATTGATATGCCAGAAATTGAACCTGTTGATGATCATATCGCAACAGAAGGATCCTCTGCTTCAAAGAGTGGAGACTCTCTTGAATTAAGTGCTGATGAACTTAACAAGATAAAAAAATCACTTCTACTTTACCCTGCCGGTTTAACCGCAGCGGTAAAAGATACAATTCTTAATGATCGTTTGTCGCCAAGAGATACGCGCCGTGTTGTAGATATGATTCTTGAGGGACGCCCTGATCATAATATTCACAGGTTTCTTGAGAAGAAACTGGGCAAGGCTATCGATTTAGAACATGGAGGAGTGAAAAGACGAGTTATTCTCTCTCGACCTGAGTATAGCAGTGAGGGGCGGGCACGCCAGAAGATTCTCTTGCGCCGAACCCGGAATATTGGGCTAGGGATGGTTTTAATTGCCGTGTTGTCAGCTGTGGGTTATAGAACACTTTATATTCCTTACAGGGCAAATTCCCTTATTGCAAAAGGAACCGAGTTAATAAGACGTCATAATGAGCCCAAGTTTCCCGATTACAAGGAAGCGGAGCAGATATTCCAGCGTGTTCACGATGATTATATATCCAATTATATAAGGGCGTATAATGAGTATGGACGAGCATATTTTGACCGTAAGCAGTACATGGAATCGCTGCTTAAACTTAATCGCGGTTATGAACTGGTTTCGGATAATTTTACCGGCAAAGATTCAATACAGCTTTTAAATAATCTGGGATATTTCTATTCTTCGAATAAAGGTGTCAAGTTCGATGATTTTTTCAATAAATCGATAAAGAAAAATCTTGATGAGTGGTATTTCAAAAAATTATCGAGATTGGACGTTGTTAATAACCAGTACGACCTGGCAATAGATTTTTATAAAAAAGCATTGAGCCGTGATAGCAAAAATATGCAGGCCTTATTGGGTATTGGTGATGTTTATATGAACCAGGGCGAGTTCTTAAAAGCTCGCGCTTATTATGAAAATATTTTGAAAATTGATCCTGACTCTGTTGCCGGACATTCGGGTCTTTTTAATCTTTTTGTGGAAAGGGATAATTTTCCGGAAGCTATTTCCGTGTATGTGAATCTGCGCAACAAAGGGATGCTTGAAAATGTGCCATCACCGTTATTGGCAAAAGGGGCGAATTATTTCTTAGGAAAAGCTAAAAGTGATAAACAGAACATACGTATTGATTATGGTATAGAATCTCCACGATTAAAAGATATTAATGATCAACCATTTCCGGTTGTTGTAGAAATCCTCAAGGCGCTAAGGAACAAGGATCCCGATTATCCGCCGCTTTATGTAGCATACGCGCGACTTTCGATAAAAGAGGGAAACTTTAGGCTTGCTAAAGAGTATCTGGAAAACGGTATGAGGCGTTCTGAAAAGGCTGGATACAGTTATTTTGCCGGAAATCATCTTTTAGGAGAATATTACTACTATACACGTCAACCAGCTTTGTCATTTAAACATTTTAAACAGGCTTTGGTCGATTACAGTAATCCGCCAGAGTACGCGTTTGAACCGTATTACAAAGAAACTGAAAATCCTGGAAATACTAACGCAATGCTGGGTAATATATTTTACTATTTCTTTGACAGGGTAAAATATCAGACAGGTGATCAGGAGATGATGACCGAGATGGATCTCCGCAAAAATGAAGAGCTGATGGGGAATTTTTCTATCGCAAGAAGCTATTACGAAAGAGCTTTGGAGATGGGATTCGAATCGCCAGAGTTACATTATAATCTTGGAAGAGTCTATTATCTTAATGGAGAGTATTCTCGAACACGTGATCAGTGGTTAAATCTTTATGACGAATTTACTGTTTCACCCGAGTTAATGCTTGGGCTTGGAAACGTATTTTACAAAATGGGTAACTACGAAGCGGCCAAAGCTCAGTTTATGAAGCTTGCTTCCATCTACGAATATGAAGCCGAATCAATTTATCAGGTAGTGCCTGATAATCGGGAACATAAAAAGATCTTTCAAACATTGGCAACGGCTTATAATAATCTTGGGGCAGTTTATCAACAACAAAATATTCTTGATCAGAGTGCTATTTGTTACTGGAATTCAATAGAGCTTTCCCGTAAAATTGGAGAGGAGAGCGCTTTTGCCAGAGTAAATCTTGGTCGTGGAGTTAAAGAACGTGAAATGCCCGCAGAGCCAATTTTTGATGACAATATTCCCTACAGTATTAGCTATTATACAGAAGAGATGCGATGGAGTCGCTAGTTTCGTTTGCTTAAGGTAAGCATTCATCAGTTTGTCCTTGATTTTTATCATGGTAATAAATGGAATAGTTCACAACTGTCGTTCACAACTGTCGTTCACAACTGTCAATTTTTTCTTTTTAATATGACTATTAAACTAATAGTTATTGGAATTCCGCATTTAATGATCAATTGAGAGCGAAAGTAATAATTTAAAGCTATAGCTCCATATGTATTAAGAATTTCCATTACATGTAATGAAAATATTATATTTAATAGGTATCCCCAATTGATTATATAAAAATATGAATCAATAAAACCAAAATCAAGATGAAATATTGCTATAATTACATAGCTTAGAAATATTATACTCGATAGAATAAGGCATATATAGGCAAGAATGTATTTTATGTTTCTTTTTGTTACTAGTGCCGAGATTGCCAATACAAGGGTTAATACCAACACCGTATTCTCCTTTCGCTCTTTGTAGCGAACATCTGCTGTTTAGTTGCTACATTAAAAAATAAAACTAACAATGTAATTGTCAATACCTTAAAATCAGTTTGTTAACAATAATAATCAAGCATAACAAAGAGAAAACTAAAAATAGTTATTGGTGCACATTGCATAAACTCACATAAATTTATATCAAAAAAAAGATTTTTTGAAGAATACGGTGTCATTTTTTTCGAGATTCCTGTTATATATATAAACGTGGGTGAACAAGTACCCTTTATTATGTGAGGTAATTATGAATGCAATAATTAAAATAACAGGTTTTGCGATGATTCTTTTGGGCTCGGTATCAATTGCTTTTGCAGAGACTTTGGGAAGTAGCAATGATTTACCGTTTAATGAAAACCAGGAAGAGGTTAATGTCAGTATTAAACAAAACTATGCTTCCCAAAAAAAGCATGGCAAAAAAACAGAAACTCTTTTTGGCTCTGAGGAGTTTTCTGTAACAGGTTTTGGTGGCCCGATCTATTCGATGTCAAATGTTGAAGGCAAGAACTATCACTTTGTCGGTGGTCGTGGAGGAGCAGTATTTAACAACACTTTTGTTTTGGGCGGAGCCGGATACGGACTTACCTATCCATATAAGCGTCAAGATTTTTCCGATTCTGCCTATCAGGGCTCGGAAGATGAGGTGGAAATGGGATACGGAGGTCTTCTGATTGGTTTTAACATGTTTCAAAAAAGTATAATCAATGTGTCTTTTCTAACTGTGGTCGGTGCAGGTGGGCTGGTTGTAACAGATAGTCGCGATGACGAGAGTGATGCTGATAGCGATTATAACACAAGCAATAGCGATGAATTTTTCGTTTGTGAGCCAACTTTGATGATGCATATGAATATAACCAAATGGATGCGTATTGGTGCTGGTGTATCTTATCGTTATACACGCGGTATAGATCTTGCTGAATTTAGTGATTCAGATTTTAGTAATATATCCTATGTGGTTGCCGCTGAATTTGGATGGTTTTGAAAAATTTAGTAGATTTGAATTAGTTAAGTAATGTCAAAACCCGCGAAAGCGGGTTTTTTTGTGTTTTTTTAAAAAAGTTCGCCCTTTTTTTTGATTTCATCGTTATAGTATATGATTTCAAAAAAAGGAGGGTAGAATATGAAAAGGGGGTTGTTGGTTGTTTTATCAGTAATCATGTTAGTAATATCATGTGAATTTGATCCGGCAAATTTTGATGTTACAGTCGGAAAAGATT
Organism: Spirochaetota bacterium; assembly: GCA_035447445.1. GTDB lineage: Bacteria > Spirochaetota > UBA4802 > UBA4802 > JAFGJZ01 > JAFGRW01. The sequence goes on from DAOTGZ010000005.1 coordinate 14,094, forward strand.
CGGACGCGTCCATAACCGATATTATTATACCAGATAAACAGTACACTATTGATTTCAACGGTGATGATATTAGGTTAATCGTTGATATAGTTGAAGAAGAGCTTTCCGAATTGCGAACAGAGACTGTTTTTAAAGGCGAAACTCTTAAGGTTGACGGGAAAATTGCGTCAAACGGAATATCAGTCTGTGATTATTCTAATTCTACTATTAATCCAGTTGTATTTATTATTACCGCAGAAGACGGTACTGTGAGAAACTTTAACGTGACAATATCGGCGGTTGATTCGGATATTGGTGATAACCAGGATGGCTCATCAAACGATGTGATAAAACCCGGGCTTCGTGATAACTGTGCCGGGTTAATGCCGGGTACGAACCTTCGCATAACAGAAGTTATTTTTCATGGAGACTCGGTTGATGATGAATATTTAGAGATATATAACCCTTCAGGCGAGGATATTAATCTTAACCGTAGCAGTTCACCCCAGGACGAGTTCAGAATATATCGTTTAACAAGATCGGGAAACCTTAACCATGTTTTTTCTTTCCCTAAAGACAGCTATATTGCTTCAGGACAAACACTCAGAATAGCCAATAGCAATAGTATCAAATATGTCGAAAGTGATTTCTTATTTGATGATAAAAAAGGGCTTATTGCTTCTAACGAAGGGGTATTGCTTTTAACAGTTTTTACCTGTAATAGTGGAATTATTGTTGATCTGGTTTGCTATGGAATATCGACAGATTGGAACATGTGGCCGGAAGTTATTGTCGATACTAATGGGCCATCGATATATTCGTCGGTAGAAGAAGCGGTTGGAAATGCTGGAAGCCCAGTTCTTCTTAATATTTATTGGCCATCAAATCCGGTTGCTATAGAAACCGGCGTATATGGAATAAGGCGAACTGATAAATCCCAGGATACAGATACTGAATCTGATTGGGGAGTAATTCAGTGAAATTTGTAAGAATACTATTGCTTTGGGCTGTTTTTAGCAGCTGCGCGATTCCAGAGCCATGGGTGCCCGAAAAAACATCTGTCGGTATTGTGTGTGAAGTATCTTTTGATCCGTATGTTAGCGAACAGTTGGTTGTCGAACTAATTAAAAATTCAGAAAAAACAGTAGAAATGGCGTTATACGGTTTTTCAAATGAAAAAATAGCAGATGAACTTGTAAATGCTTCTAAAAGAGGCGTTGTTGTGCGGTGTGTAACCGATTATGATTCACAGAACGAAGAGGGTTGGAAAATTTTATTTGATGCTATAAAACGAGGAGAGAGGGGGCTTGATGTAAGATTGGTGAATCTAAATGGAATAATGCATAACAAGTATATTATTGTAGACGGTAAAAGTGTGGTTACAGGTTCTACCAATTTTACATCGGGTATGTTTAAGCATTTCAATAATCTTGTTGTATTTGATAGTCAAAGCATGGCATTGGACTTTGTTAAAGATTTTGATGTCTTGTACGCTGGATTTTCTGGTCCGGACAAAGGATGCTCTCTTGAACTGAATTCTGACAATAATGGATTTAATAGATTATATGGAGATGGAATCCGATGGAGCGAAAAGAATCATGTTGTAGATGATTTAAATGTGGCTGTATATTTTACTCCTTACCGTGCCATATTTCCTTCGTATTTGGCAGATTCGCCGCGTACATTTTCTTTCTTTGATTATGATATCGGTACTGAAAGTTGTGCATCATATGCGAATGCAATGAATACTGTGTTCGCATTGATTGAATTGGCAAAACATAACATTTATATTCTTAGTTTTGCATTTACCGACAAGGTAATGATGGACCTGCTTGTGGATGCAACTGAGCGTGGTGTTGAAGTTAATGTGTGTAGTGATTATTCACAGTTTAGATCTAGCTATTCGCATTCTGGAAAGAGTGTCGAAGCTCTTGCCGAAAAGATAAATTCATTTAAACTATGTCGTAAGGATGATGGAGGCCTATTGCACCATAAAGTAATATTAATTGATGGCGATATTGTAGTTTTGGGTTCGTTAAATTTTAGCAGTAACGCAGTAAATTCAAATGATGAAAATTTTCTAATTATAAAAAATGCGGAATCGTTATATGGGCTCTTTTTGGCCGAAGCTGGCCGGGTAGAAAAGTATTGCCGTGAAATCGAGGCCGCGGATGCTTTATAAACACTGTATTATGGCTATTCTTCTGATTGTTTATGCATGTGAGGTTCCAGAAGGTAAAAGTGACATTAGTATAGAAAAAGGAGATCAGACCTTTATCCAGAAGCTTGAAAAAATGGACAATCCAATTGGTATTCTTCCGTTAAGATTCAAACGGGACTATACTTCGAGTATCGTCTATCAGAACGAAAATGATTATTATTCATATTTTGTTTTTGATGAAACCAATGCCTTAATGATTTTATCAGATAATCCGCTCTATTATATCTGTTTTCCTACTAAAGACAGTTATTTTCATCTTCTTTCCGAGTATAGACAACTTTCTAAAAAAACAGAGCCAAGTAAAAAAAATCCGAACAGTATTCCGGAAGAATATGATTATGGTAACAGACGCTTAAAGCTCTCTTTTATTCCTAATGAAGCAAGATACTCTAGCAGGGGTGGTGAACTTATTGATATTAACAAAGATAATAATGATCCGGAAAAACTGATATCTATTGCTTCGAAAGTAGGAATGTTTGTCCCGGATTTCAAGGAAGAACGTATTTACAATATTCTTGCGAAACGTTTAAGAAAATTATCTGTAGAATTAACGCAAGTCGCCGCGAAGGTTTCTTTCCCGCCAGATTTTGATGCCTCATATTTAACGTATCATATAGAACCAAATATTCCTCTTGGATTTGCATTTTTTTCGGGAGAGAAGCTGATAGTTGATGAAGAAGAATCAGACAAGATAGCTGCTGAAGATTTTATTATGTTTTGTTCAGTACCTCTTGGCAATTCACAGAAGATAAGTGAATCGTATCTTAGTAAAACAGAAAGTGGTCGTAACGGATTTATAATAACCATACGCGGTGATATAGAAGAGTTTAAATCCTTTCTATCAAGTGAAGGTTTTCCTTTTGATAACGCTGGTGAGTTGCCGGTTTCACTTGTTCTTGAGGATAAATTTGATGAAGGTCTATATCTCGAATGTAGCAGTAAGGAAAGCATGTGCTATACAATCTCTGTAAACAAAGGTCCAGATGTTCCTGTTAAACCGGACAAAATCGGCGATGGGCGGTATTATTTCAAAAATATAATTCGAGGAAATGAATATTGTGTTAGGGCATGGCGTTCTGAAAGAAAGATCGAGCTTTTAGCAGAATCGATAATATATTGTCCGAAGATAATAATTAGTGAACTTATGTTTTGGGGGTCTTCTTATCGCAAAGAAGATGGAGCAAACGATGATGACTGGATTGAAATAGTAAATATAAGCACTGATCCGGTTAATCTTTCTGAATATGATTTCATTATAATAAATACAGCTCTTACTCAAAATTTCTGGTTTGGGCCTTCTAATCATGGAACAGAATCACATAACGCTTTAAATTTCGTTCTAAATCCAGGTGAACGATGTGTTGTTGCTCTTATGGTTGATGATAAAGATGGTGTTTCAGGTGAATTTTATTTTGACCAGGGTTGTTATCCTCTTGATTCAAAAATTGTGAAGAAAGGAACTCTATCCAAAAATTCAATCGGAAAGGGATATCAAATTTCAATATATAACAATGAAAAACTTGTTACAAATGTTGTTACGAGTGATAAATACGGCTCCAAACTTCCGTTCACATCAATGGTTCGACTTGCTGACGGTGAGTTCGCAACTTCAAAAAATGATTCTGGTTATCCGGCAGGGGTTGTCTATGAAAAACGAAACTTTTGTTCACCGGGGTATGCTGCTCCTGGTGAGATGTAGTCTGTTTTTAATAATAATTTCTTTTAATATTTCGGTGTTCTCTCAATCAAATGCTTCACTGATTGTTTATTCGCAAAACGCGGCTTTTTTTGCAGATAATATGGATTATACGAGTTATAGCGAAGATGACTATGAGAAGTATCGAATTGACCAAAATGATAACAGTGATGACAGATCGATATTTTATTTAAGCAAAATCGGTATTGGAGCAGATTACGCAACTGATAGGTTTAATTGTGTAGTTCGTCTTGATAAAGATTATTTATGGGGTGGATTTGATAAGTACAACAGCAGTAATTCTGGATTATCCGTAAATACATTATATGCAAAAGTAACACTTTTGCCGTTTGTTTTTTTGAAAACGGGAAGATTTTACAGCTCTCCTGGTGGAGCACTCTATGATTATGTGTTCGGAGACACCATGGATGGTGTTAGACTGGATGTAGTTTCGCCGTTAGGGAAGATCCCGCTGTTTCTGAATCTGGAAGCGGAAGTATATGCGCAAAACGGCAAGCCTGCAGGAATATATGGGAATTTGAAGGATGACGAATCGATGCCGTTAAATGATTTTAATGGTGATACTTCAAGTTATCGTTGTGGTATTGTTACTGGAGTTGAACCGGTCAGGGTGATAGGTAACTTTCTTAGGTATGGAGCATCGCGAGACAGTGGTGCGCAGATAGCGGAAAATGGGAGGTCACCTTTAAATAAGTGCGATGAAGATTACCTGATTTTGACGGGTTTACGGATTGGTACTGCCGAGAAAACAAAAGTATTATCATGGGATATTACCGGGCTTTATTCGCAAGGTAGAGATAGTCGTTATTCGGACGCTATTATGTATAAAGGCTATGCAGTGCTGGCTGCAGTTAATATGGGTAATAAGCAGAATGATGGGCTTAATCATCTTTTTTTTCACACTGGTTTTTATAGCCCCTGGTTTTGTGGTATGCGTTCTAATACACCCGGAGGAGTAGCTACTGATCAGATGAAAGGTTACGTTTATGCGCCAGTTGCTGGGTATAACGGCTTTATCGATAATAGCAAACGAGCGGGTGATGGCCAGGGGTATGATCTGACTGCTCCTAAGGCATATCTAAAAACTGGTGGGCGAGTCAGTTTATCATCTTTTTCGTTTAGAATGAGTTATATCTCAATTTTTGTTAATGAGAGTGAAGACATCTGGATGCGAAAAAATCCGTTGTTTACATATATTGGATCCGAGGGTGAATTTGAACTGGTCTATTCTCCAGGAGTGTTTGCCCTGAGTATGGGTATTTCGTTATTTAAACCATCTGAGTATTATGAAAAGCCTAACGATGATTTGTCGGCATCGGGAACAGATATTTTGTACGCATTTTATACAAAACTGGATTATTCTTTCAGGCTTTTGTAGGCCTTTTATGTGATTTTTAAAGAAAAATGTTGAACAAATGGTTGTTGTTGAAGAAATGTCCATGTCAAGATTTTGTTAATTGCCGGATCAAAGTGGTTCATGGCGCTGATATATTAAGGATTGATTAGATGAACTATTTATCTTTTTTTAGAAAAAATCCCGGGGTGCTTGTTATCGGGTTTATGCTTACTTTTTTTTCAAGTTTTGGTCAAACATTTCTTATATCTCTTTTTGTTCCTGACATCATGAAAGAGCTTGCAATGAGCAAGTCGACTTTTGGTTCTGTTTATGGAGCCGCAACAATATTAAGTTCTATGACTCTCGCTTATGTCGGTAAATATGCTGACACCATGGACATACGCAAATATACGGCCGCTACTCTTCTTCTGCTGGCGATCTCTTCTGCTGTTACCGCTGTATCTGTAAATATTGTGTTAGTTTTTGTCGGTTTTTGGGGATTGCGCTTAGCAGGTCAAGGGCTGATGTCTCATATTTCGAGTACATCCATATCAAAGATTTTCAATTCAGAACGGGGTAGCGCGCTCAGTATAACTTCACTGGGATTCGCAGCTGGTGAGATGGTTTTTCCGGTTATTGCTGGGATTCTTATCCTCTATTCGGGGTGGCGTTTTTCCATGTTTGTTAATGCGATAACCGCTCTGTTGCTGATACCAGTTATATATATATTCATGACTAAAGTAGCTTTTCATAAAACCGGTGAGTCAAATATCAGAAAGGTGCGATCACAAGAATTTTCGCGAAAAGATCTTTTTGGAGACCTTAATTTCTACATTATAGCCTTATGCTCTTCAGTCATTCCTTTTGTTGTTACGGGACTTTTTTTTCATCAGGGCGCCCTTGCCCAGTTCAAGGAGTGGCCTATGACTTTGCTTGCAACTTGTATGACTGGTTATGCGTCGGCAAGAGCAGTTTTTTCTATTGTAGGAGGAAGACTCATCGATAGATTTTCAGCAAGGGTGCTTTTCCCAGTGTTTCTGATGATTTTTGGTCTTGCACTTTTAACCGTGACTTTCTTCGCTTGCCCAGTGGCCGCTGCTATATATCTTTTTTTAACAGGTACTGCAATCGGAATTAGCGGCCCAGTCAAGACAGCTGTTTTGGCCGAATATTATGGAACCGAAAACATCGGAGGCATCAGATCTCTTTTCTCAACATTGATGGTTCTCTGTACAGCAGTTAGTCCAGCTCTTTTTGGTTTGATACTGGATAATGATTTGCCGTTTACATATATTACAGGTGGATCATTTATACTTGTTACATTCTGTATTGGTGCAGGATACCGTTTAAGTATTGCTAGTGAATCATTTTTGGGTAGTGAAGCTTAGAGATTAAAAAATAGCGCTTTTTTAATCTCTTTTCGAACATAAACATTAATTTGTACCGGTTTAATCTTCTGGAGAATAAACTTTGGAATTATCTTCATTTAAATGAATTTCAATATCATCTTTATCGTTGACTGTAATTGTATATGTAATTGCAGAGTACTGATTGTCGCTATCAAGTGAGCTAACTAAACCGCTGTTTACTCCTTGATGATAACCTAGGCCATAATAAATAGCATCGTTTTTATCTGATAGATCTTCCGGAAGCCCTTCAATATAAACTTTTGAACCATCTGCAAATTCTAAAATCAGATTAAAAAATCGGATGCAGTTGTTCAGCTCCTCATCGTTATAATCTGAGTCAAAATGTATTAAACCAATTTCAGAGGATTCGTCAGGTTTAAGAATGGAGTTATCATAATCGGTGTTTCTATTTATTGAATCGTTTATTACATTGATGCTGGAAATTGTAAGTAATGCTTCGAACCAGTAAGAAGAGTTGTTGGATAGATTGATGTAAATAGAGTGTGTGGGTACTGGTAATGTCGTATCATCATCTGACAAATCTAAAAAATTATAATCAAAATCTGAAAAGCATCCATTTAATAAAAATAACAGTATTAAGAAGAAAAATCTTTTTAAATGCATAATTAACTCCTTGTTGTTTCACAAAATTGTGTAAGAGCTTGCAATAATTTTGAGTATGCTATTAAATATTATTTGTCAATAGTTTTAATTTTTATACAGAAAAATTCTAAAACCGAGTAAAATACTACTTTGCTTGAATAGCATAATTCAAATAAATTGACACTTAACTGGAAACTGTTTGCTGATAGTTATTAGAAATATTAAGAGTAATAAATATCAGAGTAAACAAAAAAAGCTTGTAACTTTAAAAATATAATTATAACCAATATAAAATATTTATTAAAATTGGAGCCTATTATGAGATCTGGATGGAAATTTGTTATTATGTCTGTTTTGGTTTTAACTATTTTTGGATGTACTAGTGTAAATATTCAAAAAGCTGAAGTATCAAGGGTGAAAACGGTTGCGCTGGTTGGTTTTGAAATGTACAGACAGACAGATGGTTCAACGTTTGGTATTGTTGGGGATTTGGTTTCTTCAAAAAAATTGAGTAAAAATGAGAAAGATTTGGCTGAAAGCTGTTATAAAGTATTAACTGCTCAATTGGGTAAAGAACAGAAATGGAAATTTGTTTCTATTGATAAAATTAGAAACAATAAAGGTTATGGCAAATTCTTTAAAGAAAACGGAAGAGCAAGTAAACTTATCTTGAATATTGGTAAAAGGTATAAGATCGATGGTATTGCCACTCCAAAGGCAATTAGTGACATGTCTTATGAAGAGAGACAAAATTTGATAAAAGAGCTTGGAGTAGATGCAATTGCAAGTTTTGATGCTTTTATATATCAGGGCGAGTCGCTTAGCATTGCTGGTTTTGAATATAGTAAGTATCGCATAACTCTTGATTCATTTGAGGTTTATAGCAATACCAGCAAGGATCCAATAGTGTCCATAAAAGATCTTATAGGCGATACTCCGGAAACGGGTCATTTTGCTGCTAACATTAATAATCTGGTTAAGCTTAAAACAAATACTGATAAGGGTATTCTAGGTGCGACATCAGAAATAGCCAAGAGTATTTCTGAAGAAATGTAGTTGTTATATAATTAAATATATATCGTTTTTAAAATAGTTGGTATTACAACATGTCCATGGTATTTTTTAGATTATCACACCATGGACATCGTATTGTTTATAAAGATAAATTATCTCCGGTTTAATGATTGGCTAAAAGCCAATTAACGGGCTTCGGATCAGAATATAGAGGTCCTTGCAGATGCCCCATCCATGTATATTCACTAATATTTATAATCTCTATTTTTTTTGGGCATTTGTTATCAGATAATTGTTATAAAAAACAGGGGAAAAGAGGCATCGTATACGGTTTATTTTAAGTGTTAATTTAAAAAAGCAGGTTTAGGATTGCATAATTAGATAGAGATAAATTACATAGATATAGAATATGAAAAATACACTGCAAGGATGGATAATGTGGGGAGATCAATTTTTTTAGCTCTGGTTCTGTCACTTTTTGGCTGCGCACAGCTACATAATGTGCATATTACAGAGTTTGAGGCCATAAACACCGAGGGCGAACCGTTTGAAATTATTGTAGATGAGGCCGGTTTTTCAAGTGATGAAGCCATGAGTCTTGTTCAGGAATCACATAAAAAGAGTAATTTTGGACAGTCAAGCGAATCAGTAGAATCATTAAGAGCGATTCTTGCTTTATCACAGTTTGGCCCTAAAACCGGAAACCCGGTTTTCTATACCGATTATCTGGATGAAATTGAAAAGAAAATTCTTGAAAAATGTCCAAGCGGAAAGGTTGTTAATCTTGTAAGTATCCGTGAGACTCGTAAAAGCATAATAGTTTCGAGCGAGGTTGTTAGAATCCATGGAGTGTGTCTAAAATGAAAAAATGTATGATGATGCTACTGCTAATGTTTTTTATGTTATCTTTGACTATGTGTACAACCTTGCATAGTGTTTCGTTGTCGCAAATTCCTAAAAATCGCAACCAAAATATTTATGCTGAAGCTAGTGACTGGGCGTTTTTGGGAATTAATTTTTCTAATGACATTGTTGAAGAGGCGCAAAGTAATTTAAGGGCGAAATGCCCCAACGGTAAGATAACAGGAATATTAACAAAGTTTGCTGATTATAATTATCTTTTTGTTGTTAAAAGGGAAGTTACTTTAAATGCTTTTTGCGTATCTGCAGAGCAGACTAAAGGTGATATGGAATGAGACATGCTATATTGCTTGTTACAATTATTTTGATTTTGTTTGCGACAGCCTGTACCCACGCCGTTCATTCTTATAATGTCGGCAATTATAGGGATACAAATGGGCGCATAGTCTCTCTTGCCCAAAGTGAGCCAATATCTGTAAAGAAAAGCAGACACGTAATTCTTGGGTTTGTTTTTGACACCGATTATGTTAAAGAGGCATATGATGAACTTCTGAGCCGTTGTGAAAACGGAGAAATTACCGGCATACAGGTTCGCCATATAACCGATTTAAGCTTTCTAAACTATACAGATCATATTCAGATTACAGCAAGATGTGTTCGCTAGGCAACCTTAGTCAGGTAATATTAAGCATAAATTTAACAGCAGGATGTTTTATTACTATCCTGCTGTCTTTGTGATCGGCTTTCAGTTTAAACTATTTATTGATGTTTTAATTCTGAAAAAGCTGAAAGACTGCCTGGGTAGGAGCCGTTTACAAACTGTGGACTGAGGTTGGATAAATCTTAATAGGCAATTCTAAAGGTGCACTCTGGGGCTCCGTTTGTAATGGTATCGATAATTGTTACTTTTACTTTTTTATCAAATACAGTTGAAAAAAGTGCTTCAAACCATCCTGCAGAGCATTCACAATAGTTTTGGTTTATTACATCAACTTTTTTTGGAATATTGCAGTAGCATTTCTTGTATATTCCAATTATATGTCCATTGTCTAAATGCAGATTGCGTCCCCCGATATCGGCTTCGTTTAGTTTCTCAAGAAATTCGCTAATATTTGCCGATTTAGAATATAGTTTTTTGGCTATTTTGATGGCGTTGTTTGATATGCAGTCACTTCCGCATTTCCGCATACAGTTTTTTGTTTTAACTCCCATTTCTTCGGCAGCACATAAAAAATTATTTATATATCTGGCCTGTTTAAGGGGTGTCGCAGTTTCATCAATGTGACCTACTTTAATTATAATCTGCTCTTTTTCTTGTCCGCTCATGTTAGATAACATACGTGTTGCTTTGTTAGCCATGGTTATCTCCTGTAAGATTATTTATCATGATTTGATTTGGAGGGTTATGTTGAATAACCCTCCGGTTTACAAAATTTATTGTAAATATCAAGCGTTAGTATCGGTTTCTATTGGAATCCATATTTCACAGCATTCGCATGCGGGCTCTTTATCCAAGTAGACTTCCATTTCGGCAGCATTAGCTTTGATATATTTTGTTGCAGGAAACCACTCCGAGAAAATACGCTTCCATGTTTTTTGTATAGCCTCGGGTTGCGGGCCGTTAGCTTCAAAAACCGCGTATTTTATATGTGTAAGTTCAGCTTCAGCGAAACCCTCAGGTAGGTCTGTCGAGCTACTTTCGACACCGACCATATACTTAAAGCTCTCATTATCAATATCGAAATCATAGCAGACCCCGATAAGAGAACCCTTCATCTGTCCTTTTCGGTCGGCAAATGAGATAATTTTTTCAACCATATTTTGTTTGGCCAGATTTTCCCAAAAAGTTGGGATAGTCTTGAAGTTTTCACCATTAGCGGATGATACATTAACTGTTTTACCTATAAGTCTTGTTTTTTTTAAATCTCTGATCTTGTAGTCCATGCTTGTGTCTCCTTTTATTGAAAGTGTGAAGGAGATGGGAGGATATGCCTTGATGCTTTGCCCGCTTTTGCGCGCGTAAAGAGGGGCAAAACCGTGCATCTTGGTAAAGGCTTTGGTAAACGATGAGTGTGTTTCGTAACCATACTTTAACGCGGCGTCTATTATTGAGATTTCCGTGGAATTGATCTCTTGTGCCGCCAACGTAAGACGACGGTGGCGGATATAGTCGCCCGGAGTAATACCGGTTATAATAGAAAACATTCGTTGAAAATGTGCCGGTGTTGTTTGTGCGGTTGCGGCAATGGTTTCGATGTCAATATCTTCAATGATATTTTCGTCTATAAATAACATTGCTTTACTCATCCGTTCTATCCAGTTCATCCTTTTCTCCTTTTGATTAATATAAAAGAGCGTTGCTGGAATGTCTTTGCCTTAAATGTTCTTGGTGGACAAACAGTGCGTTTTTTTAAAAAAGAAGATCAAACCCCACAAAAAGTCCGTGATAAAGATCTGCCTGACCAAACGTGTACAAATTTGAATTTTTAGAAAAGTTTACAGGATTAGGAACGAGAAGATTAAATTCGTACTGGACTTTAAATGAAGTTTTAAACATACCTTTTGATAGTTTATAAGAGAGACCGGGTTTTACTTGAAACTGAATAGAAGATAAAAATCGTTCTTTTAATTCACCACTGTTTCTGGTTTTAAATTTTGTATTTCCCGCGCCGTAAAAAAAAGCAAGATCAGACATGATTTCTAGATTTGATCCTCTTTCTTGTACACTCGTTTCAAATCCATAACCAGCCATGTGGAGCTTGATAGGTATCTCCTGAGGGTTTGTTTCGTCTTTATAAATATATTTTTTATCTGTTTGATCAGTATCTTCGGCTTTGCGAAAGGTATAAACAATCCGCGGAAGACTGTATTGCATATAGCGGTAACCGAGAAAAAAACGGTACCGGACAACTGATGTTGGGCCAAATGCAGCGAGACGATATGAGCTGTTATAACGGATATCAGCTTCATTTACTTTTAACAATAGATCTTGTGATTGGACAGTATTATCGTTAATCGCGTTAACAACATCTGCTTTACCAAAATTAAAGTGAACCGTGCGAAACGAGGTATGAAGATTGAACACCTGAATTCCAAACCCCAGAGCTTCTGAGATTTGAGAATCGTTGGTTATTGTGGAAACAGCATCGTCTCCTTTTTCGATTGTACCGCCGCCTTTAATGATCCTGTTAGTCTTGTAAATTCCCTCAAATTGGAATATGCTCCATGCTGCGTATAGATTAAAAGATGCCAGGTATACCGGGGAAAACGAGTAATTCATCTTATTAATTCTGCCAGTGTAATCATGTGTGGATTTCTCGTTGTTCTCGTCATCAAGCACAGCAAAATGATACAGTTCAAAAGATGACTTGATGTAAAAATCAATAATGCTACTGTCTTCTTGAGGTTCGGTTTGAAATTTTTTAAAACTTCTTTTTCGATCTAAAGGCTTATGTTTCTGTTGTTGTTGCTCAGGCTTTGGCTGAACATATGTCTCCTGAGCGAAATGTATCTCTTCATAAGAAAGTGGTAGCAATAATAACAAAAAAAATATATTTGTAAATAATGAATTTTTTAGGATCATATATCACTCACATTCCGTTTTTTCTGCGTACATTTGTAAAAATCCCATTAACACAAAAAATTCCGATTTTGGTTTTTCGCCCATAAATTTGTCTGTGTCGTTTATTTGAAAAATTCCAAAAGAATCATTTTCTCCAACAAGATAAGATTTGATAGTCTCTGTGTCTTTTTCAAATAGTGCCTGAAGGTCTTCACGAGGCGGCACGTACATTTTTTCTGATTCTGAAGGATTGTCTTTGTCTAAAATAGTAAAGAAGTACTGGTCTGTATTTTTGTCTATTTTAAACTTGAGTCCGGCTTCTACCTTAAAACAGCCGATAAGCGCGTCCTCTTTTTGTCTGCTGCAATTTAATATTACAGTTGCAACTAAAACCAGAATTAGCAGTAATAATGTTGTTTTTCTTTTCATAAATTCTCCTGTTACCTGCTTGGATAAAAAGCCCGATAGGGTTGAAAACTAAGAATTTATTATTTGTGTTTGGAAAGCAACTAAAAATTGTTAATTGTCATCAGTATTTTTGAGTTTACAGGATTATCTGAAAATTTTATGTAATAGGTAATAGTTGGGATATGAAAATTTCGAAGTATGTTATATATAAGCTTTGGTGCTGCTATAATAACAGGGGATGATAATCAGAATAATGGTAAAGAAGAGTAGCATTAAAAAAAGCAAAGTGGAAAACCTTGAATCTAGAGGATATGTGGATGATAATTTTGATTATACCCGACCGTATGATATTCTAGAGCTGGAAATGATGCTAAAATCGGTGAATGCTGTTAAGCGAACGCAGGCAGCTCTTGTGATAGGTTATAACCGCTTATCTGAAATGGTTCCGAATCTTATAATATCCTTGCAAAAAGAGACGAAGCTTTACAGCAAGATTGCAATTTGTAATGCCCTTTATGTTATAGGTGATGCCAGTATAGACCCGCTTCTTGATAATCTCGGTCTTATTGGTAATAATCAGTACAATGAACTTCCAGATAAGGCTTTCGGTAAAGGTGGCTATCCTCTTCCTCGAGATATTGTTGCTCGTACTCTTGTGCGGATGGGGGAAAAAGCATTGATAAAAACAGTAAATAGTTCTGATAATAAGCCTAGGGGCTGGCTTTTGGAAGCCGTGGATGTAATGGGACATATATCGTTTTATAATCAAAGTACTATAGCGTCTGGAAAACTTCTTGAGCTCTATTACGAAAATATAAACGATCTACTTTTAAGATGGAAACTGATTCGTGCTTTTTCGGCTTTTGAATTAGACGAGATTCTTGCCATATTGCAAAAAGAAGTTGAAGAAAGCAGAGTGCCTGCTATAAAATGGGAGGCCGAACGCAGCCTGAGAATGATTGGAGATGAGTGATATGTCAGAACATAAATCTTGTTTTAAATCTTCAGATCTTCTTATGACCATCAAGATTGCCATGTTCGGTATTTTGGCAATTCTTGCAATAATTCTCTTTGTTGTGAAAATTAACCGGCAATATGATTTGAATAAAAATACTGACATATTTGTCTATATTGAGGGTGGGTCCTTTGTTCAGCAGGATACAGACGCTGTATCCGGAAAGGTTTATGCGAGTTTCGATCATACGATTTCATCTTTCAGTATTGCAAAGTATGAAACGACATATCAACTTTGGCATGATGTTTATAGATGGGCTAAGAAGAGTGGATATTTTTTTGCCAATCCAGGTAAGGAAGGGGCTTGGGGAATGCCAGGGCATCTTGCTGTAAGATATCTTGGTGAACCTGTGACATCTGTTTCATTCTATGATGTGGTAGTCTGGTGTAATGCTTATAGTCAGATGAAGAAATTAATGCCGGTCTATAATAATGAAAACGGAGAACCTATTCGTGACTCGCGGGATTCAAATATGGATGAGCTTGCGAAAATGGTTGTAAACAGGAGTGCTAACGGTTTTCGGTTGCCTACCGAGGGCGAACACAGGTTCGCTGCCACATGTCGTGGCAAATATGGGAATCCTGCTGTTAATCAGAATATGTCTTATTCACCGAAGCCTGTAGCCTTGACAGACGCAAACGAACTGGGGTTGTGCGGTATGGCGGGTAATGTCTGGGAGTGGTGTTGGGATTGGGATGGGTCACTCCCGAAAAATGCACAGCTGGATTATCATGGACCTGACACTGGTACGGGAAAGATTATTGCCGGAGGAAGGGCTTTCTATTCGGGAATGCTTTTCGCGGGTAACCGGGTTGGAATCATGCCGGATTATTATAATGGTTATATCGGATTCAGACTGGTTAAAAACTTAACAGACAGGGATTTAAAATGAATCCCGTAATTTTTGAATTCATGACATTATTGATTTTGGGAGTACTACTTGTCTTTGTCTTTATTACCTATTTTGTAAAAAAACTCCGTTGCCCTATGGAAAACCGGTATTTGTCTATATTGCTGGTGTTATTTGGTTTTAGAACTCTTTTCGAACAATTTAGTCTGGAACCCTGGTATAGTCACTATGATTATAATGTATGGCAATCCATTAATTTCGTGTTCGCGCCTCTGACCTATATTTATATTAAAACATTATTTTGCAAATCGTCTATTAAGCATGTTCCGGTTATAAAATATAAATTTCCACACTTTATATTGGCAGTTGCTGTTTTTATAATTTTATTGCCATTTTTAATTAATAGAATGATTGCCAACAGTAAATTGCAGACTATAAATGGGTTTTTTGAAATAGAAAATATCGTTAATATAGTTGTTCCCATTTTAAATTATTTTCAGGTTTTTGTCTATTATATCATGATGTCACATCTGTTGTTAATAAACAAAAGATCTTGCAATGATAGCAATAACAAGTCGGACATGATAAGATATCGGTGGGCTTTAATGATAACCGTGACAGGTAGCCTTGCTTGGATAGTGAACGGTATAAGGTTTTTCTCTTTTGGAACTGTTTACTCTCACGTTGCCGGACTCTTCTTTACTATTATAATTTTCGGTACTGTGTTAATTTGTTTTTACTTTTTTCTAAATTATCCGAGTGTTATTCTTGGAAACCGTGATATACAAGGCAGAACTCAAAAAAGCCCATCTGAAAAGTATCTTAAGACAAGAATGGCTATTCATGAAGTTGAACGTATTATGAGCCTTGTTGAAAAGGTTATGAAAGATGAAAAGCTGCTGGAAAGTGAAGAGATCAGCTTGAATAGCATTGCCTGCAAGGTGGGGTGTGAGCCTTATATTCTATCCCAAGCGATTAATCGAAAAACTGGCGGAAATTTTTATAATTATGTTAACAGTTACCGTATTGCGTATTCAAAAGAATTTTTGCGAAGTCCGGAGCATGTTTCAATGACCGTTCTAGAGATAGCATACAGATCAGGGTTTAGCTCGAAATCATCATTCAATGAAGCTTTTAAGAAACATACAGGAGTGACTCCTACTCAATTCAGAAATAGATCTTTGAAACATTGTGAAATATAGAAAATATTTCAAAAATTTGTATGGTTTTATAAGGAGAGACGATTTATTTAATAAACAGTGGTACTGTTTTTGCATGAAGCAAAAGGAGGACCTAATATGCGAAAAGTTAAAAAATGTTTTATTGTTTTGTTCGTACTGTTATCAACTTTATCACTGTTTCCAAAATCTGGAATAAAAAATACGTTTCCATTATCTGATATGATTTTTGTCAAGGGTGGGAGTTTTATTCAGCAGGATGCCAACGCTGTTAGCGGAAAGGTCAATAAGAGTTTCATTCATAATGTCTCTTCATTTTATATTGGAAAATATGAAGTATCTTATGAAATATGGAAAAGTGTTTATGACTGGGCTGTAATTAAAGGGTACACTTTTGATAATGTAGGGTCGCCCGGAATGGTCGAAGAAGTTAAAATAAAAGACACCAGTAAACTTCCGATAACAAATATCAGCTATTATGACGCACTGGTCTGGTGCAATGCCTATAGCGAAAAATTTCAATATGAACCTGTCTATTATTCAGCTGACGGTGAAGTTGTACGCGATATAAGAAATCTGAAGCGTGAAGAAAAAAAGAATATTTACGCTAATTGGGAAGCTAACGGGTATCGGTTGCCAACGGAAGGAGAGTGGTATTTCGCAGCCAGGAGTAGAGGGGCAGAGGGCAATATAAAGATTAAGCAAAAAATGACAGACCGTATATATGATGTAGATGATATATCGTGTAACAAATTGGGGCTATACGGTGTGGATCACAATGTATGGGAATGGATCTGGGATTGGTATGGGACGTTGCCATCTGGTAAAAAACGAGACTATAGAGGTCCAAATAGCGGTGATGGCAAAATAACCCTCGGTGGGCAGGCCTATATATGTGATCATATAATATCTGGCCATCGTTTGGGTGTAATAACAAGCATTAAAAACAGTTTTATTGGTTTGCGTGTCGCAAGGAGTGGTCAGTAAATCTTTGACTTGTCAATGTGGTGCATAATTGAATTATAAAACGATTCATTGTTGTAACAATATGAAAAGAATTGACTAATTTTCGGTGGTTGCAGATAAATTAATCATGAATCCACTTGAACTTTTACAACAAAACGAGCTTTTTGGTGAACTTGATTTTACTTTTATTAACAATATTGCCAAAAATGCCCATTATCATCACGCGACCAAGGGCGAGCTGCTTTTCATAGAGGGAGAGCCAGGTGATTCCTTCTATTTAATAGCGGATGGTCGAGTAAGGCTTTTCAAAAGTGCCGGCAATGACCGGGAAACTACTATCAAAACGGCTCTGCCAGGTGAGATAATCGGAGAAGTTATTCTATTCGAGAGCGGCGTTTATCCGGTTTCGGCACAGGCCGTTACCGATAGTAAGCTGCTTTTTCTTCATCGTTCAGAGTTTATGGGTTTTTTGGAAGACTCGGCGTTTAGAAATGCTTTTTTGGCTGTGCTGATGCGTAAGCAGCGTTATCTTGCTGAAAGAATAAAAGTGCTATCTTCACTTGATGTAGAGGAAAGGTTTCTCTTATATCTTTCTAAGCTTCCTGCGGAAAACGATGCAATTAAAATCACCGAAAATAAAAGTGTTATTGCAGGTGAAATAGGCACTATACCTGAAACTTTTTCGAGAATGATCAAAAAGATGAAACAACGATCGGTACTAGAGTGGAAAGGTGATCTTGTTAAAATAGATAAGAACTATATGGATTCGGTACTCGAAGAGATACTGATAAGCTGAGGATAATTTGAGTTCAGGTATAACAGAAGAATCCCGCTTGGAAGATAACAGGATTATCCGTTATTTGCGTGATGAAAATGTATTTACTGAAGAACGGGTTCGGCATGCCTATCGAATGCTTTCGAAGCAAACACATCCGGATATAACAGGTAAAGACAGTAGCGATTTTATTCGCCTTCGCGAAGAGTATGAGCGAGTTTTGGAAGGTATAGATTCGCTGGCCAGATATTTTTCTGTTGAGGTTTCTGCATCTCCGGCATATGATGAAAAATACTGCCGGCTGATGTTCTATTTGAGTCTTAAAAGATATATGACTGTTGGACTCTATTCAGTAAAACTGAGAATTCGTGAGAGCGTTCGGCAGCGTAACAGGATTATTCTGGAAGATGTTGTTAAGCGGGCACAGGATTATGACCCCTCGTTTATACCCCTCTTTTTGAACTATAACCGCAATCTTTTGCGCCGTTTCAGCCTCTGGTATAGCAGTTCCGGCAGAAGAAATAAAAACGGGCGTAACTATTTTATAAAGGGCATTAATTTTTTTCTAGATTACGAACTAAGAGGGAGTCGCGAGATGTTCAACATTACGACTTCATATCTGAATGATGCTGTTTATGAATTAGGTGATGGAGATAATGACCCGGTCAATACCGCTATGTACGGAATATCATGTTGGCTTTTGCGCGAGCTAAAACGCAAGAGCCTGTTTGACCGCTCTGCAATCTGAACTGGAATATAAAAAAAAGGATTGCTCTATTTTTTGGATTATGATTGTTTAATGAATACCAAACTAGAGCAGGTGTTAATGAAAAAGCCTCGGACTACAATACGAAAACGCATGATTTTCTATTTTCTCTTGATTGCTATTGCCAATATATTTGTTGCAGGCGAGATAATTTACGAGATGAAAAGTGAGGATTATCGCAATATTGTTGTACAAAAGATGTATCAGGTGCAGCAGGGAGTTTTGGAGCCGGAAGTCATTTTCGAGATTATTGACCAGTGGATCAGGAAGTTTTCAGTAATGATTTCAATTTTAATCGCGGTATCGGCGGTTATTCTTTTTTTGTTTGTTGTACAAATAGCGTCGCCACTTCACTACATGATTAAGCAGGCAGTCAAAATGTCCGAAGGCGACTTGAGTGGAATGATAAAGGTTAATACAAATGATGAGCTTGCTGAAATGGCTATGCTTGTTAACGATATGTCTCAAAACCTTCAGGAGGTTCTCGCGCAACTTGAAAGAATAAGCGAGGATGTTCAGTACACTGTTCAACTTCATTTTCGTAATATTAATCGCCATTCAAAATTGCCAGCAGTTTTTAAGAAAGAGACACTAAATCTTCATAAAATTCAGCAGGATATGATTTTGCTGAAAAGCTGTTTTAAACTTTATAGAGTGAGTTTCAAGCCGGACAAAAAAAGCGGGACAGACAACAGAGATTAGTTTTGTTTTTGACAGGATATTAGATATTTGCGAGGAAGGTAATTAAGTTGCAAGTGCAACCGGTTACAAAAATAGGGGTACCGAAATGAAAAAGTTTGTTTTTTGTGTTGTTTTCTTGTCATTGATTATTTTTCCGGTTTTTAATGTCGGAGGCCAGGCTCTCGAATCACCGGACAAATGGTTCACATATAACGATAAGGGAGACGGTGGTGACTCGATTATAAAACTTTCAAAAGGTAAGCAGACAATAGGCGGCAAGGAGTATCTGGTGATCAGCTGTACCGGTGAAGTAACAAAGAAGTTTGAGTATGGCTTTATCGGTTTTGGTATTCGCCTGGAAGATGAAAATTTGAAGAGATTTCAAAATGCTAAAGGTATAAAGTTCAAGGTTATCGGTGATGGCAAGTCTTATCGTGTACGAACTGAGTCTTCCGCTGTGACAGATTATGATTATCATGGAAAAGTTTTTAGTGCAAAGGGATCCGTGACTGAAATATCGGTACCTTATTCAAGTGTTAAACAGGAAGGTTGGGGAGCGCCCAAGGGTAGTTTTAAAAAGAATACTCTTGTTCAAATTTCGTTTCAGACAGTAGGGCAACCTCATGAATCTGTATCGCTTAAGGTTTTTGATCTTCAACCAATGAATTAAAGATTGGATTTAATTCTGTTTAATAGAAAAGTTTATGTGGTAAAAAATATTTGTAGGGTTTTAGGGGAGATATTTGGTTCAGACCCGTCAATTTATGATCTTGTTTGTCTCTTAATGATGAAAGGCAAGTGAAGATTTTGACGGGTTTTTTTGTGTTCATGATAATTCAATATAATCTGTTGTTTTATGTGCCAGTTTGGTTTTGCAATATGATTTATGACAAGTTGTATTTAGTTGGAAATGTGTATAGGTAATTTGTGGAATGTCACTGAAATGATGTTACCCTTTCGAAAGTAGTAATTTTCCGAAGTTTCATGTAAATAGTGTTGATTATTTGAAAGTTATTGGTTATCTGCTCATGGTTTAACAGAAAATTATTTATGTTTTATGTATGATTTCTGATTCTTAGCCAGAGTGTACATAATCCAAACAAGGAGAAAGCTATGGGAACTCTGCATATAGGTGAATATGAACTAATGCCTTTCGATATCAGTGCTAAGGCTGTAATGGATAAATATCTTGCTCAGCTTGATCTAGATACCAGCGATTATACATTTGCGGCAAATTATCTTTGGTTAAGTAATGGAACAGGTTTTTATTCAATAATTAATGAGACTTTCTGTTTTTTTCTGCTTACCAGTGGTGAACTCTCAATGCTACTGCCACCAGTTGGTAAGAAAGCCAATGTAATTGATGCCATGCTAGTCTGCTTTCAACTGATGGATGATAATAACAGCTCTCCTTTTTATTCAAAAATAGAATATGTGGACGAGATACTAGTGTCGGATTTTATCAATAATCTTGAAGATGGTGCAGAGATATTCGATATGCTTGAAGAGTATATTATTGAGCGTAAACTTGTTGATTATCTTTATGATGCCAACGATCTTATCGAATTGAGAGGGGGCTCCTACTCCTCCAAGAGAAATGAGATAAACAAGTTTATGAGAATAAATCCAGACCATGTTCTTGATACTCTTGATGTAGAAAAACACGGAGCAGGGATACTTAACCTAGTAAACAAATGGATTGCCGATCGTATGAAATATATGCCGCGCGAAGAAGCAGACGCTTTTCTTGACGGAATATACTCTGAAAGAATTGCGGTTAAACGAATGCTTAAAGATTATAAGGCGCTGGATCTTACAGGTCTTGTGATTATTATTAATGGAGAAATCAAGGGGTTCACCGTTGGAGAAAAGGTTAATAGTAATACTGCCAGTGTAATTATTGAAAAAACCGATTTTGAAATATTTGGATGCGCACAGTACATTTTTAGAGAATTTGTTAGAATACTTGCGAATGATTATAATGTTACATCTATTAATGTAGGAGATGATATGGGATTTGAAAATCTTAAAAAAGTTAAACTCTCTTATCGTCCTAGCAAGCTTTTACCAAAATATACAATATATAAGCGATATTAATGATGCAAGTATCTATTCGTTCGGCTGATAAGAGTGATATAAAAGAACTTGTCGAAATAGAAAAATCCTCGTTTGTGCCGAGCGACGGGCCTTTGTCCTCTAAATCTTTTAGATACCATATTGAGCGCAGCAACATTCTTTTTATAGCCTCGGTTAGTATTAATGATAAATATGTTGCTGCCGGATATGCTTTGGTTTTGCCAAGAAAAAATTCCATGCGTCTTTATTCGATTGCGGTAAATCCCGTTTACAGGGGAAAAGGGGTAGCACGCGAACTTCTAAAAGAGGTGATACAATGCGCTGCTAAACGTAAAGTTGCTAGTGTTTATCTGGAGGTTCGTCCTGATAATGTAGCAGCGATACTTTTGTACAAGAAATTCGGTTTTTGTAAAACAGCCGAGTTGAGTGATTTTTATGGCGAGGGTAGCCACGGCATTAGGATGATCGCTTATCTTTAGTTGGAATTAAGCAATTTCCTGATAAGAAAATTGTTTTTTATATGATATTTTGCAAGTCCGATAAGTTCGGTCTCGTTAACAGGTTTTAGTAGCAGGGCAGATATTCCGTTTTCTGAAAGAGAGCGCAAAAGTCGTTTTTCTTTTATACGGGTTAAAAGCAACAGAGGCGTTGATTCTGTTTCAGGATCCGAGTTTATTTGACGGCAAAGATCAGTGGATATTAGTTCGCAGATTATTATGTCGGGATTGTTTTTCTTGATAACATCGAAGGCTTTGGATGAGTCCTCTATCTGTATAATGTTGTGATAACCGTTTCTGTTAAGGTGATTTTTTATAGTTAGTTGAGTATCGGTTTCAGGGCTAATAACGCAAAACAGGGCTTTGGTAATATCGTATTCTTTAGACGTGTTAAGGTTTTTGATATTGTAAATAACAGATTCTTTAGC
>DAOTGZ010000006.1:0-33261 GCA_035447445.1 Spirochaetota bacterium
CAAATAAAAAAATTACCAAAAAAGTTTCAGTTAGTATGATTGAACTTCGTAATGAAAGTGAATGTGATAAGTTTATACAAAAAGTAATGTCACTATACTAAATATCAGAAATATCCCTTAAAAAGTATCAACTCTTTTAAAGGGATATTTTTTGATTATTTTATACGGCCGATTCTCTCAAATCTTATTTTAAGAAATTGCTGAGGATCTGTAGACATCCATCTAAAAATCAATTTTCCGGTTACGTTTTCAATTGGTAAAAATCCCCAGACTCTGCTGTCAGAGCTGTTGTTTCGATTATCGCCCATTACAAATATATGATTAGCTGGAACAGTTTTCTCGTAAATGGAGTCGTGTCCCAGTTTAGTATGCTGAATCATATGTTTTACACCTAAAAGATCTTCTTCATAGTAGATAAACTCTTCATCTTCACCAATCTTTGTTTTGGATATTTTTTGTCCATTAATTGACAGACTTTCGCCTTCTACCAAAATTTTGTCACCAGGCAAACCAATAACCCTTTTTGTGTAATCGATGCTTTCGTCACCGGGATAAAGAAACGCGATAATATCTCCGCGTTTAGGTACAGCCCAACGAAGCGGGTGAATTTTACAAAAAGGAAGCTTAAGGCTATAGGCAAGCTTATTAGAGAAGAATTTATCACCTTCCAGTATTGTAGGGTTCATTGATCCTGTGGGTACCGAATAGTTACCTAGAACAAAAAGACGTATCAGAATCAGAAAAATTACAAAAATAACATTGCTTCTGAATTCTTTACCTTTCATATACTCTATTAATGATGAAAACTTGTTTTTAAAAGACTCGGGAACCGAATTTTTTATATTCATTTGTAACCTCTGATAATTTACTGGTTTGTAAACAGCCGGAATAATAAAAAAAGTTAAAGCCTTTTTCATAGGCTCCATAATAAATCAATAATTAAGATACCTATAAGCTTTACCATATTGAATCAGTCAATAATAAATAGAATTTGATTTAGGATGGATATTTATGTCAATACTGTATTAATCAGATTAATACGTCACGAGGCTTGCTGCCCTGTTGTGGCCCCACATAGCCGAGCTCTTCCATGCGTTCGATTATTCTGGCAGCCCGATTGTACCCAATACTGAGTCGACGCTGAAGATAAGAGGCCGATGCTTTTTGAGTCTCTTCAATAATTTTCATTGCCTCTACAAACATCTCATCCTGTTCTGCATCAGTTCCTTCTGTTTCAACGGTTTCTCTCTTGTCGACCTCTTCTTCGATATCTATATAGTGTGGGTTGCCGTATTTTTGAGCATGACGAACAAGATCAATTATCTCATCTTCCGAGATATAGGCTCCCTGTATACGTACCGGAAAAGAGCTGACAGGTGACTGATAAAGCATGTCTCCTCGTCCCAATAGTGTTTCCGCGCCGTTTTGGTCAAGAATTGTGCGTGAATCAGTTTTCTGGGCAACCTGAAAAGCTATACGAGCAGGAAAGTTTGCCTTAATTATTCCTGTAATTACATCAACTGATGGACGTTGTGTTGCAAGCACAAGGTGTATGCCAACAGCACGAGCCTTTTGAGCTATTCGAGTGATATAATTTTCGATCTCCTTGGGGGCAACCATCATCAGATCCGCAAGCTCATCTACAATAATCACGATATATGGTAATTTCTCGCGGTCACTTTGTCCTTTGTACGATTCAACCTTCTGATTATAACGTTCGATATCCCTTGTGTGAATTTCGGATAATAACCTATAACGTCGTTCCATCTCATAGATTGCCCATTTTAACGCTTTGGGAGCGATATCAGGTTCTGTAATTACCGGAGTCAGTTGGTGCGGAAGGCCATTATAAAGTTGCAGTTCGACCATTTTGGGGTCTATCATAATAAACCGAACCCTGTCAGGGTCATAATTAAAAACCATGCTCGATATCAATGTGTTAACACATACAGATTTTCCTGATCCTGTGGCTCCAGCTATAAGTAGGTGAGGCTGTTTTTTAAGGTCGAGCATGACTATCTTGCCCAGAATGTCTTTTCCCAGACCGACTTTTAGTTGCATATCCGCTTTCTGATAGTTTGAATCGTTAAAGATATCACCGATAGTAACCGTTTCTCGTGAACGATTTGGAATCTCGACCCCTACGGCTGATTTTCCCGGTATTGGTGCAACGATTCGTACCCGAGATGCTGCTAAAGCCATTGCTATATCGTCTGATAAATTTGAAACCCTGTTTACCTTGATGCCAGCCGCGATTTGAATCTCATAGAGTGTAATAACTGGCCCTCTGTTAACCCTTGTTACTTTTGATTCAATACCAAAATCCTGTAAAGTTTTAACAAGAAGTACAGAGTTACGTTCAATTTCTTTTTGCCAAATGTGTGAATCTATTTCTTGAGATACAGAAAAACAGTAAGACGGAATAATATATTCATCATTAACGTTATACGTATGAAATTTATGGCGATAATTATCGCATTCATCGTCGTCATCATAGGATTCTGTTCTAAGGTTTTTCGCGGACAATTGTGATATATCTTTATCATTTTTTTCATCTACATGGATTGTATCAACCGTAGATTTTGGTGTCTCTAATTTAGCTGGAGGCTCATTAATTGCTTTCGCTAAAGACGCGGACTGATCAATCAGAGATTCACTTTCAAGAATGTCTTTTTTATCATTGATATTCTCATCCTCTGTATCGTACTCAAGGTGTGTTTCTTCAGGTTGTTCACAGATCATTTCTTCAAAATTGTCTTTATAAGTCTCGTCTTCATCAAGAGTAAAACGATTTGAAGGTGCTTTGGCTATGGCATCAAAAATGGTGGTCTCTTTTGCATTAGCCGGTTGCATATTGTTAACGACTTCTATTGGCTCATTGAAAGCCGGTGTGTTTGAGTCAAGAAGAGATTCGTCAAATAGAACGTCTTTCATGAAAATACGTTTATCGCTTAAGGGGATTTCGATTTCGTTTATATCCATATTAAAATCAGGATCTTTTTTAAATTCATCAAGAAAGCTCCCACTGCTTTCAAATGTTTTATCTGTAGAAAAAGGTGATGCAGTTGAAATGTGATTAAGATAATCATATGGTTGAGAATTTGATTCTACAATGGTCTCTTTTGTTATCCAGGGCAATTTGGCGTCTACATGAACCTTAATCTCGCTGTGCAAAGGTATATGAGTAAAGGAGGCCTTTTGTTCAAGTATCCGGGATTTCTGCTCTATCGGGATACTCTTTTTTGATGAGTTTTTTAGGAAAGTGAACATGGAAACTCCTCGGGTTTTGATTGATAAAGGTATACCTGAAAAATAGAGACATACCACACTAATGATTATCGAAAGAAATAGGATTACCCTTGAGCTTGTTATTTTTGAAAAAATGAACCAAAATAGAGAACTATATAACCGCCTGAGTTTTCGGGATCAGAAAAACATATTTACCGCTACTCCTAAAAGTCCGACTGCAATTGTATAAAAACCGAATACAGGAAAAGCAGTCTTTCTGATTATAATAAATAGAAGTCGCAAAGCCAAAAGAGCCGAAACAAAACAGGCTACAGAACCAACACCAAGCGGAATAAAAAATGAACTATCCAGTCCTCTCGAAAAAGCTTTAACAGATTCTAGCAGACTTGCTCCGGCAATAACGGGAATAGACATTAAAAAAGAGAAGCGAGCGGCTTTATCTGATTCAATTCCGCGTATCATTCCTCCGCTTATTGTCATACCCGCTCGAGATATTCCAGGCAATACAGCTACTGCCTGACAGCATCCTATCAAAAACGCGGTAAAAAATCCCATCTGTTCTAATTGTCGGTCTTTTCTTTTTATCCGTTTAGTATATAATAGTATTAAACCGTTAATAATTAGTAAAATTGAAACGGGTAAAAGAAACATCAAATTGTCTTCGATATATGATGAAAAAAGAAGGCCGATGATTGCCGCCGGGATAGAGGCGATAATGATATATGTACTGATTATTAGAGAATTATCAGAAAAATTCTTTTTAAAGAGAGCGCTAACAGAATCTGTTACCAGTTTTACAATGTCTTTGCGAAAAAAAACTATAACAGCCGCAAGTGAGGCTAAATGAAGAGCTACGTTTATAAAAAGCATCTGATTATTGGCAACAGAATCTATAGAATTTTTAATCCATGGTATTTGCTGTAAAATTACCAGATGTCCTGAAGAAGATATCGGCAAGAATTCGGCAACTCCCTGTGCAATACCAAGGATAATAAAAGTTGTGATAGTATTTCTCATTAATGGACTCCAGCGTTAAACTTCGATTACATAAACTTCAATTAGAGGGTTGCTGCGTGTCTGTTTAAAAATCATCGATTTTAAACTTCTCCTCAGATTGACAGAAACACCTTCTGGTGAAACCTGTTTCCCAAGAATCTTGTCAAGTCTGTATTCGGTCTCTTCTTGCAGCCGTTGCATAAATCTTGCATCAAGTGAAGGTGAAAACCCTTTAGCTTTTACTACGGGTTTATGAACTAACATGTTTTCCGCAAGAACAATGGATATTATCACTATTCCGTCTGCCGATATAGTCTGCCGATCCTTAATAATGTCACCAGAAATATCGCCCACATAATTTCCTTCTGAATAAACTGTTTTGATTGGAATATGACTCTTTTTCTTGAAATAGCGAGGAGTTAGCTCCAAAACGTCGCCGTTTTCGGCGACAATAATTCCCGAGGGTTTGATATCCATGTCTACAGCAAGTGAAGCGTGTGCTTTTAAATGTTTATGCTCGCCGTGTATTGGCATAAAAAATTGTGGTTTCACAAGTCCCATCATCAGTTTCAGCTCTTCTTGTGAGGCATGACCCGATACATGAATATCCTTGGATTTTTCATAGTGTACTACTGTATCCTGTTTTATCAGTGAATTTATTACGACCCCTATGTCCCTCTCGTTACCTGGTATTACGGATGCTGTAATTATTACAGTATCGCCGGTACAACCTTTGAAGTGTTTATGAGTGCCGTTAGAGATTCGAGTCAAAGCTGACATCGGTTCGCCCTGTGTTCCGGTGCAAATTATGGTCTGTTTTTTTAAAGGAATTGTATTAACTTCGTTCAGTTCGGCTATCAGTGAATCATTATAGGTAAGATACCCCAAACTTCTGGCTATTTCGATATTCTTTTGCATTGTAAGGCCGGAAATAATAACCTTTCGGTTATATTTCTGCGCCGCGTTAAGTATCTGCTGAATACGTGAAATATTTGAGGCAAATGTTGCGACGATGATCCGAGCTTTTGCCGTAGCAAAGATTTCAAAAAGTTTGCTGTTAAGTGCTTTTTCTGTTCCTGTATATCCTGGGCGTTCAGCGTTTGTGGAGTCTGACATAAGTAGCAGTACTCCCTCCTTGCCAATTTCAGCGAATCTTGCAATATCTGTGCGCCGGCCATCTTCAGGAGTGTGATCTATTTTAAAATCGCCCGAGTGAACAATAGTTCCGGTTTTAGACCTAATTGCAAGACCCATTCCTCCCACAATAGAGTGATTTACAGGGATACTCTCAACTTCAAAGCATCCTATTTCATGACGGTCACCGCCTTCCAGAATGTGAAACTCGGGTTCCTTGCCAACCGGACGCTCTTCGAGACGTTTTTTAATAAATCCAAGAGTCAGTTGTGATCCATAAACAGGAACCATAAACTTTTTCAAAAAAAAGGGAACGGCTCCAATATGGTCCTCATGTCCGTGTGTTATAACCAGACCTTTGATTTTTTCCCGGTTTTGCTCCAAATAAGAAAAATCTGGGATTACAAAATCAATTCCAGGCATCTCTGGTGTTGGAAACATGATTCCACAATCGACGACCAAAATTGTGTTATCACGTTCGAAAATAGTCATGTTACGCCCTATTGCATCGAGTCCTCCAATAGGGATGATTTTTACCGGTTTAAAGTTGGTACCGGGTTTTCTGTTGCTTTTTTTGTTAGTTTTTTTCATATACCTGTGTGTCCAAAACCTCCGGAGCCTCTTTCTGTTTGTGAAAGGTCTGTATCTTCACAAAAACAGGCACGGTACACCCTGGAAACGACCATTTGAGCTATTCGCATATGGTTGGTAATAGTAAAGCTATCCTTGCCCATATTCGTAACTATGATCTTTAATTCTCCCCGGTAATCACTGTCGATAGTGCCGGGAGAATTTAACAGGGTTATTCCATGCTTAAGAGCTAAACCGCTACGCGGTCGAATCTGTACCTCATAGCCCTCCGGTATTTCCAGAAAAAGTCCGGTTGGTATTAAAGTTGTATCCCCTGGGTTGATGACTGCATCTTTTTCAAGTAAAGAAAAAACATCGGCTCCCGCGGATCCCTGACTTTGATACTCCGGTTCTTTGGCTCCTTTGGATTTTTTAATTTTAATATTAATCATATAATTATTATAGGGAATGCCGCAATTATTCTGTTACAGAAAGTGAGACCGTTGAAACAGAAAATATTTAAGCTCCCAATTTTGTTCCATTTATTTCAAAATAACCTGAATCCAGGATTGGTACTAATCAGTAGTATTTTTTATAATAATAACCATAAAAAATATCATAAATTAGTTCATCCTGCTTTCGAAGGCAACAAAAAAGTGTATATTTGATGTAACTCTATGCCAGATCAAGGTTTAAGTATAAATAATAGTTTTATTTGCTTATTTATAAATTAAATTGTGTAAAAGACTATTGGTAATTATTACAACAGTTTGTCAATAGAAACGGTTAAGAAGGCATGCAATAATTGCTTTTTAAGCCATGTTTAACCAAATACGGGAAGATTTTAATGAATTTTATAAGAATTATTTTAATTATACTTATTCTTGGTTATGGATGTTCGTCAGGAAAAAGCTCTAATCACTGGGGAGAACCAGCCCAGCAGATGGAAGGACTTCCGGAAAGTGTTATAGAGTATTTTCCACTAAAAAAAAGTGAAGATATGGTTTCTTTATCGTTTTTCTTCGATAACGAAACCCTATCGAAAGATTGGATAGTAATTGGTGGTAATCCTGTGATAACCAACAATCCTGCCATAGAAGGGTCGTTTTCGTTATGTATAAGCCAATCGTTGCCCAAGGCAACAAAGCGAGGTGGTGTTTCCCTTGTTTTAGATCTTCCGGAAGGTGACTATTCGGTCTCTTTTTATTATCGAAACAGTCTTGATTCTGAAAATGGAGACTTCTTTGTGTTCGAAATAGACGGTGAGAAAAAGGCAGAGAGTACAGGGTTTTCAGATTTGTGGCAAAAGCATACTTCTGTGTTCCGTTCAAATGGTGAAGTTAGCATGAGTTGGTATGTGATAGGCGGCTCGGGTGAACCAAATGAGCATCTTTATAATACAGCCTGGATTGACTGTGTCAGTATAGTCCCTGACCAGGTTGCCAAGGTAGATATTATTCCAAGAGGGCCACAACTGGCAGTAGTAGACGAAACTACCATAGAATATAAGGCTGTTGCCTTGCGTAGTGACAATTCTGTGAAAAATGATATTGATTTTGATTATGAACTGGAATTTGATGGTGGCAGTGGAACATTTAATAATGGGGTTTTTATCGGAACTTCATCTGGAAAGGTTTTTGTGACTGCGAAAACAGATACATTAAGTGCGGTTTCAGAACCTATTACAGTTCTAAATAGTAATCACATCGAGCAAACGGTTGTATATAACGACACCAATTACTCGGGTGCCGAAATTACCGGCGACGGATCTCCGCAAGTTATAAGCGATGACAAGATTGAGATAGCGTTACCGGTTTATTCAAGTTTTAAGGCGGATGCTTTTTTTACAGTTAAAGGTTACAACCACTATACAGGAGCTGAGAAATATATTTTTGTTCGTGTAAAAAAAGGTGAGTATGAGTATGATACATTCTTAAGTGGTGATTTTTACCAACGAATATGGCTCCCTTATGGCGCTGGGATTTATAATGTTGAGATATACAGATGTACCGTGCAGGCTGCGGCTGTTGATGAAGAGTATGATGGAGATATTTTTGTATATAGCTGGACAAATGAGTCAGATATTCTCTATCGTTTTGAAATTGAAAATACGCGAAATGAAGATGGAAAATTTCTTTACCCTTCAGGATACATTCAATCAGATTCTGTTGAAATATATAATTTGATGCAAAAAGAGAGTTATTATCTTGGAGATGATCTTTTAAAACGTATTGTAAGACTTCACGACTATACGGTAGCATTTTTACAATACGATATGGACTCTTTGACTCCGGCTCAAAGAAAGAAACAGGACGCGCTTTCGGTACTTTATTATAAAACAGCTGTTTGTGAGGGGTACGTTTCATTATATTCTGCCCTCCTTCGGGCTGCGGGAATAAGAACACGAGCGGTTGCCGGTACTGGATATCAGGGCGACTCTGGTCAATTGCATGCTTGGTGTAATGTTGAGTATAACAGCAACCTATATCTTGTTGATGCTACATGGGATGATCCAAGCCCTAATGGGGGCAATTCTGGCTTTGTCAGTAGAAAATATTTGATGCTTGAGACCTTAACTGGGGACTATGGTAGCCATGAACCAGCCGATGAAAGACCCGGTCGTTATGGCAGTAGTCAGAGCGATAAATTTTTCGATATTTCTGTGCAGTGAATTTTTTTTGATTTTTAATCTTTATATGGTTATTTTCCACCTGAACCGTCTATTTTATGGCACCGTTTGAAACAGGTTCAAGATATTTAAAAAAGATAATTGACGGTATCTGTTAAAGGCAAATTAATTGTTTTAGTGGCTCTTAACGCTCTATTTTGTAGAATGGAAGCGGAGGGAGTAACTGTTTAGTTTAACATCCAGCGGGGCAGGCAATGAGCCCGTATGTCGGGAACCGGCGCTTCCGTCTGTAAAAACCGATTATTCTTCCGGAGGACGTAATGAGCAATACGACTCAATCACCACAAACATTTGAAACAAAAATGCAGAATATCTCTGAATACCTAAAAGGGCGGGTTCTTGATCCGGCGGAACAGGAGAAAAAAAACATTCTCGCTGAAGCCAGGGAGGAGAGCAGTCGAATTATTGAAGAGGCTCGCAAAGAGGCCGAGAAGATTGTCGCTGAGGCCAAAGAACATGCCGAACGTGAAAAAAATTCCCTTCATTCAGCTTTGCGTATTGCCTCTAAACAGGCGGTCGACACATTAAAGCAGGCTCTGGAAAAATCGCTTTTAAAGCAGCTCGTTGCCGAACCGGTTTCCGGTGTGATGAGTTCGGAAGAAGTAGTAAAGTCGTTTATAACAGAAGTAATAAAAACAACGGACGGACAGAGTGCCGAGATTATGCTTTCTGATGATCTTAAGAAAAAAATCTCGGATTACGTTAAAAGTGAGATAATTACAAAAAGTTCGTCAAAAATAGCCCTTTCGGCAGAGAATATCCCGTCCGGCTTTGCTGTGGTTCTGTCTGACAAGCAGCTTATGCTGGATTTTGCCGAGGAATCGTTAGTAGAACTTCTTTCGGGTTTTGTTCGAAGTGAATTGAGAGAATATCTTTTTGAAAAATAGCAGGTGCTTATGAAATTGAACTACTACATAGTCGGTTCGCTGCCTGCATTGACCTGGGACGGCGATATTCGCGGAACTCTTCAAGAGTATCTTAACGAGAATGGTTGTATGCTTGATTCGTTTAATGATGGGATTGATAATATTCTTTTATACAATGAGATTCGTACGCTTGAGATGATATTGAACAATAACGAGGCGGAAATGTTTGATCCGTCCATTATATCTAAAGAGAGGGCGATTGCTTTTTTAGAACAACCCATGTTAAACAGACCGGATGAATATCCGGACTATATCGAAGACTACTTTGTAAGGTATGGAGATACGCCTTCTCGCTTGGAAAATCTGAACGAACTTTATCTAGATTATTTCACTACTCTATGTGATAGTAATATCCCTTTCTTCAATTTTTTTGGAAAAACCGCTCTGATTATACGAACCATTGTGTCGGCATATCGCCTTCAATCAAAAAACATCTCTTTGGATGAAAAACTCGTTGGAGACGAAGAGGTTGTACAGGCTATTATTGCCCATAAAAATTCAGCTGATTTTGGTCTTGCTCAAGTTTTCCCAGAGATCGGCCGACTGCAATCGATCATGGAAAAAAATACTCTTGAGAAAGAGAAAGAGTTAGATCTATTTCTTCTTGATCTGTTATCAGAGTATAGAGCCGACGATCCTTTTGGAGATCATGTTATCTATTTATATATTTATTCACTTTTCTTGAGAGACCGCTGGGTTATGCTTGATAGCACAACGGCGGAAAGTTTGGTACAGGAAATAATTCAGGGGTAAAGAGGAGAATCATCCATGGCATTAGAAAAAGCTACAGGTAAAATTGTTGCTGCACAGGGAAACCTGATGACAGTAGAGTTTACCGGAATTATACGACAAAACGAGCTGGTTTATGTCAAGACCGGCGGTCAAAGCCTTAAAGGAGAAGTCATAGAGATTAACGGAAACCTTGCCAAGGTTCAGGTTTTTGAACCTACAAGGGGTGTTCGTTATGGAGACCTTGTAGAGTTTGATGAGGAGCTTCTTTCAGTAGAATTGGGTCCAGGATTGCTAAAGAGTATCTATGATGGTCTTCAGAATCCGCTTGAGGATGTTGCCAAAGAAGCCGGATATTTTCTTCCTCGCGGTATGTATCTGACACCGCTTGATCGAGAAAAAAAATGGTCATTTACACCGATGGTCAAAGTGGGAGATCCCGTTGAAAGAGCTTCGTATATTGGTTGGGTTCCTGAAGGTGTAATCGAACATAAGATAATGGTTCCTTTCAGGTTTCAGGGAAAGGGGACCATTGTCGAGATAAAAGATGCAGGCGAATATACAATTGATGATGAGATAGCGAAGATTAAAGATGAAAACGGAAATGTGCAATCCATAACCATGGCTCAAAAGTGGCCTTCAAAGTTCCCTCTTCGTTTTGGTAAAAGGCGTTATCCTGATCAACCAATTATTACAGGATCGCGGATCATTGACGGACCCTTCCCAGTTGCTAAAGGCGGAACATTTTGTACTCCCGGGCCTTTCGGAGCAGGCAAGACAGTGTTGCAGCACCAGATTTCAAAAAACGCGGAGGCTCAAGTTGTTATTGTTGTCGCTTGCGGAGAGCGCGCTGGTGAGGTCGTTGAAATATTAAGAGAATTTCCTCTACTTGATGATCCGCAAACAGGAAAAAAACTTATCGATAGAACATGTATTATTTGTAACACATCATCAATGCCGGTAGCGGCTCGTGAATCTTCAGTCTATGTTGGCACAACAATCGGTGAATATTATAGACAAATGGGTCTGGATACACTTCTTCTTGCGGACTCGACATCACGATGGGCACAGGCTTTGCGCGAAATGAGTGGGCGCCTTGAAGAGATACCGGGCGAAGAGGCTTTCCCAGCCTACCTTTCATCCCGAATAGCAGAGTTTTACGAACGTGCCGGACTAATCGAAAATGTAATGGGCGATATAGGTTCTCTTACCATGGGTGGCGCTGTTTCTCCTGCAGGCGGTAACTTTGAAGAACCTGTTACCCAGTCGACGCTTGCGGTTGTAGGCTGTTTTCTAGGTCTTTCAAGATCACGCTCAGATGCGCGGCGTTTCCCTGCTATTGATCCTCTAATATCGTGGTCCAAGTATTTTGATCGTTTCGGAGAAACAGGTGACGACGATCTTAAGAAGAAAGTAAAAATCATTCATAAGGCTCAGACAGTTTTGAAAGAGTCTGACGAGATAGGAAAAAAAATGTCCGTTGTTGGTGAAGAGGGTATTTCGCTGGAAGACATTGTTGTTTTTCTAAAAGGTGAATTCTATGATTCGGTATTTTTACAGCAAAACGCTTTTGATAAAGTAGATACCACCTGCGACGTTAATCGACAGCTTGAGTTGGCTGAGGTTGTTGGGACTGTAATAGACACAAAATTTAAATTTAACACAAGAGACGATGCAAGAAAATTCTTTGTGGATCTTTCTAACCAGGTGATACAGTGGAACTATACCGCTAAAGGGGATCCCGATTATAAAGTACAAAAAAATGCAATTTTAGAACAAGTCCGGGGTGAAAAAGAATGATTAAAGCATATAACAAAATAGAAAGAATTAAAGGTTCCATCGCCCAGGTTAAAGCCGAAGGTGTGTTTTTGGGCGAGCTGGCTCAGGTTAAAATGAAGAGTGGCGGCTCGACACTTGCAGAGGTTATCTCTTTTGATGGGGATAGGGTAAACCTCCAGATTTATCAGGGTACAAAAGGAGTCTCGACTGGTGATCAGACCCGATTTATTGGCAAACCAATGCAGGTGCGTTTTGGTGATTCTCTTTTGGGTCGGGTCTTTAACGGTTCTGGTGACCCTATTGATGAAGGGCCCGAGGTCATGGAAGAGAGTGTTGATATAGGTGGTCCATCTTTTAATCCGGCTCGCAGAATTATTCCGCGTCGAATGATTAAAACAAATATTCCCATGATAGATATGTTTAATACTTTGGTAATATCTCAAAAGATTCCAATTTTTTCGATTCCGGGCGAACCATACAATGAACTGTTGGCGCGAATTGCAAGTCAGACAGACGCTGATATTATTGTACTAGGCGGTATGGGTCTTAAGTATGACGATTATGAATTTTTCCGCCAATATTTCACCAAATCGGGTGCTATGGAAAAGACATGTATGTTTGTACATATGGCTTCTGATCCTGTAGTTGAATGCCTTTTGGTACCTGATATGGCTTTGGCCGTTGCTGAACAGTTTGCTGTACAGGATAAAAATGTATTGGTTCTGCTTACCGACATGACATCGTTCGCAGACGCTGGAAAGGAAATATCAATTTCAATGGAGATGGTTCCTTCTAACCGTGGTTATCCCGGATCACTCTATTCGGATCTTGCTTCACGTTACGAAAAAGCTGTCGATATTGACGGATCAGGTTCGATTACCTTGATTGCAGTAACCACAATGCCCGGCGATGATGTAACGCACCCAGTTCCTGACAATACCGGTTATATTACAGAGGGTCAGTTTTATCTGCATAATGGAGTTATTGATCCATTTGGTTCTCTTTCAAGGTTAAAACAGCAGGTTATGGGTAAGGTAACACGTGAAGATCACGGTGACCTTGCAAATGCGATGATTAGATTATATGCTGACGCCAAAAAGGCAAGAGACCGTGAATCAATGGGTTTTAGATTGAGTGAATGGGATCAGAAACTTATTAAATTTTCTGTAATGTTTGAAGAAAGAATGATGGACCTTGGTGTAAACCTCGATATAGAGGATCAGCTTAATCTTGGCTGGGAGATACTTGCCTCATGTTTTGGAAAAAACGAAACAGGTATCAAGAATGAGTGGATACAAAAGTATGGAAAATGGTCCTGACAGGAGTATTTGATGGCCGAAATTAAATTAAATAAGACAGAGTTAAAGAGTCAGCAGATGCTGATGGATCAGCTTTCAAAATATCTTCCTACCTTGCAGCTAAAAAAGCAACAGCTGCAAGTTGAAGTAAACTCTGTTAAAAATTACTTTGATGAATTGAATCAGAAAATGGATAAAATGAAAAATGATTTTTTATCTTGGTCCATTTTGCTGTCGCAAAGGGAGCCGGTTGACATTAAAGAATTTTTAGCTGTCGAAGAAGTTATCTCTTTGCAGGAAAACATCGCAGGTGTGGAGGTTCCTTTTTTTGATAAGATAATTTTTACTGATAGAGAATACTCATCGTTTTCGACACCGCTCTGGTTTGATAAAGCCATTGAATCATTAAAGGAATTAATTACTGTGCGTGAACAGATGAGAATTACCGAGATACGGCAGCAGCTTTTGGAAGAGGAACTGCGCCAGACAAACATCAAGGTTAATCTTTTTGAAAAGCGTCTTATTCCACGATGTAAAAACAATATTAAAAAAATTAAAATTTTTCTTGGCGATCAGGAGATTGCTTCCATTTGTAATGCCAAGATTGCAAAGGACAAACTTAAACGTAAAGAACTTACGGCGGAGGCGGTTTAAGTGATACAAAGGATGCAGAAGGTTCTCTTTGTGGGGCCGGAATCTAAAAGAGAAAATTTTCTAAAAAAACTACAAAAAGCCGGAGTTCTTCAAATTGATGACTATACGGGCTCAAAGTTTAACAAATCAGATAATTTTGTTGATACTACCAAAACCGATCGGATTGTACAGTCTTGGAAATTATTAAAGCAGTATCAAACTTTGGCTGAAAATATTATGCACCACAATAAAAAGACAGATAATATCTCTGCTGTTGTGGATGATGTGTTGGCAATCGAGCGGGAGCTTGGTGATCTTTATGATGAGCAAAAAAGTCTTGAAAGCAAGATTGCAATGATTGAACCCTTGGGTAATTTTGATCTTGATGTTATCAGGAATATAGAGAATCTTTCTTCTTCGATGATCCAGTTTTGGGAGGTTTCTGAAAAGAACTATTCCCGTCTTGATATTCCAAAAAAAGCTTTTGTAATTGATGTTCAAAACAGAGGTGGCCGGATTTATTTTATTACAATTTACCATAAAGTTCTTCAGATAGACAAGACCTCTGAAATTGTGATAACTGAATCCTTAAAAGAACTGCAATATCAGCTTGTTAACAACGAACGCAAACAGAGCGAATTTAAGAATAAGCTTATTGATTTTACAGTATATCTTGACGATATTCACCTCTTGTATTTATCAGAATTAAACGAGTTAAATTATAAGAAGGCTCTTGGTGCAATGATTACCCCTCTGGACGGGATGCTTTTTGCGTTGCAGGGATGGACATCAAAAGAAGATCTTGATTCGTTACGAAAATTATCAGATAATAATGAAGCGGAGCTTATAGAGATAGAGCCGGATAAGGGAGAAAAAGAACCCACTCTTCTAAAAAACAAGGGGCTCGGTGAAATGGGACAAGATCTTGTTCTTTTTTATGATACTCCTTCAAGTAAAGAGTGGGATCCAAGCACATGGGTTTTTCTCTCTTTTATTGTATTCTTTGCTATGATTATGGGAGACGGTGGATATGGCATTACGCTTTTTTCTTTATTGCTCTTCTTTAGAATAAAGAATCGAAAGGCATCGGCTTCGACTAAAAGATTCTTGAACATGGGTATGGTTCTTACTTTTGCTACTTTTATTTATGGGGCGCTGTTTGATAATATCTATGGGGTCAATTTTTTTATACCCAAAGGGCTCTCTTTCCCTGAGTTTATGCTTCCGGCAGTAGAGTGGATTAATAACTTCAAGGGGCTCGAAAGCGCGCAAAAGAATTCTGCACTTATGAAAACATCAGTATTGATTGGTATGGTGCATATCTCGCTCTCGCTGATTTTGAAAGTGCTACGAGATTTTTCTAATCGTGTTTTTATCAAACCTCTTTCGAACATTGCGTGGATTGCTATAATCTGGGCCTTCTATTTCTGGTATTCGTCGGGTGCACAGACTTCAGGTCTATTACAGACGACACCTGGATTGGTTTTGACAGCAGGCTTGGGAATTGTATTTTTAACAAGCGCCGGAACATTGCATCCTGGCAAACTGATAGTTGGTGGGCTTGGAGGAATATATAATGGAGTACAGTTTTTTTCAGATGTACTGAGCTATATACGAATTTTCGCACTGGGATTATCGGGTTCACTAATAGCGGTTGTTTTTAATGATTTAGCCGGAATGGTTTTTAATTCGGGAATGAATATATTTTTAGCCGGATTATTGGGTGCTTTGATTTTAATTTTTGGGCATCTTTTAAATATCGGACTTTGTCTAATGGGTGCTGTGATCCATGGGCTTCGTTTAAATTTTCTTGAGTATTACAGATGGTCTTTTGATGGTGACGGACGACCGTTTAAACCATTTTCGGATCTTTTGTTAAGAGGAGTTGCTGCTAAAAATCAGTGATTCTATGTCTAATTTTTAAATAATGAGCATTATGTTAGAGTAAAAAACAGGGTAATTATTACTCTGAAAAAATAAAGAGTACGCTCTTAAATGAATAAGGAGATTATATATGTCTGAATTGATTAATGCGCAGTTCGTAGGAGCGATTTTAGCGCTCGGTCTTGGAGCAATAGGAAGTTCGATAGGATGTGGTCTTGCGGGTATGACATCTCACGGCGTTATGGCAAAAGTAGACGAGGGGCATGGACTGATTCTTGGTCTCTCTGCAATGCCGGCTTCACAAACAATTTACGGGTTTGTGTTGATGATACTTCTTCAAGGCTCAACTGTTCAGGCTTCTACTGCCTTCGGTATTGGTCTTGGTGCTGGCTTGGCCTTTATGACTAGTGCAATTTATCAGGGAAAGGCTTGTAGCTCGGCGATTTTGGGAGTTTCGAAAAAATCTTCCATTAGCGGTAAGGTGTTTCTTGCGCCAGGTATTGTAGAGTCATTTGCTCTTTTTGCGCTTGTTGGTGGTATCGTTCTGCTTCAGGGGTAATAGATCATTATAGGTAATAGAGAGTATTTGAAAAATTAGTCGGGGTTGTTTGTATTGAATCAGTATAAACCTGCCGGTTTTTCAATGCTCTCTGAGTCTATGGCAATACTCTTTGCTAAAGATCTATTCTTTAAGAAAGCATGTATTATTCCTTAGTAATCTTGTAAGAAAAAAATTTCAAAAAAACCATCAATTATGTATGAACATGGCATGAGTTATTGCTTTATCCAAAGCATAAATTTCTTCACGATGATCGGTAAGAGCTCGATCTTTTAAAATGTTCTTCTTAACCACTGCCAATATCTCTTTTATCTGAAAAAGGTCTGATTTTCTTGTTATTTGCCGATCTTCGATTAGCTGTTGAATATAACCAAACTTGTATCGGCGAAAATAAATTTTCGTAAAAAAATCTATTCCGTAAATATTAAGTATGCGGTTGAGCGGATATTTCTGAGATTTGTCTGTGAAATCTGTATATTCTTCAGTATCAACAGCTCTCATACCTTCCGGAATAATAGCTGAAATTGTCTGATCATCATTATCGGCAGATTCTATTTTAACATCTGTTTCTAACGACTTGTTCTCTTCGTTAAGCTCGGGAATATCCGAGTGCCAACGAAATCCTCTCTCGACAGCGAGCTCTATCATCTTTTTTTCTTGCCACTCGTGAGAATATGTTGTAAAATCCTTTTCGATCATTTTTTCGTATTCGCCAAGAATTATTGTCTTGTTTAGAATTTGCCCAATTTCTGTCATATTAATTGTATGCATTTGACCGAAAAGTTCTTTGATTATTGATGCGGCACCCATGCTCTTGTGATATTGTTTTTCATAAAGAATAATCAGCTGTTTTTCAAAATAGCTTTTAAGATTTCGTATAACACTCAACTCTGTTACTACAAATCCATCTATGCGGTCAATGTTTCTGGCTGTGTCCTCGGCGATAATCTCGATATGAAGTATTTTATGCGCGTCCAGAAGTATGGAAACAACTTGTGCGATTATATCTTTAGATACGCCTAGCTGAGCCGATAGTATATTTTTAAGTTCATCAGAATGAATTATTGCCTGATTATTGCTGGCATGATTACGAGTCTCTATTTGCCTAAAAACAGATTCGATAATGTCTTGAGATAGTTTCATTGATTCTTCCCAGTACAGTAGTGTTATTACATATACAGTTAACCAACACTCTTATACGCTTGTCAATTCATAATATCACAAGGTGGATAATGAAACAAAATTTTATGTTGCGTTAAATTACCGGAATATTCAGAGTTGGCATATTTGATATATATTGGAGAATTTAGAAAATGAGTAACGAAGTGCTTTGGATTGTTTTTTTGATTGTTGATCTTCTATTTACATTAATAACATTTAAGATATTTGGAAAAAAGGGGCTGTTTGCCTTAATAGCTGCAAATATTATTCTATGTAATATACAGGTTGCCAAAACAATAGAGTTGTTTGGTTTTACAGTTACCCTAGGAAATATTCTTTACGGTTCAATTTTTCTTTCTACAGACCTTCTCTCAGAGTTTTTTGGAAAAAAAGAGGCTCGTCAAGGAGTTATAATCGGATTTTTCTTCATGTTGTTTATGACGGTAGTGATGCAACTAGCTCTTTTCTTTGTTCCAACAGAAGAAGGATTGGTTGTACATGAAGCTTTAACAGTGATTTTTTCTGTAATGCCGCGTATAGCTGCCGGATCATTGGCTGCATATCTTGTTTCACAGCTGCATGATGTCTGGGCATTTAATTTTTGGAAGGTAAAAACCGGTGGTAAAAAACTCTGGTTACGTAATAATCTATCAACTTTGGTTTCACAGGCTATTGATTCGCTTATCTTCTGTTTTATTGCTTTCTGGGGCATGGAGCAATCAATATTAATTGAAATAATTATTACAACTTATATAATGAAGGTTTTTGTTGCAATTGCCGATACTCCTTTTATATACATTGCAAAAAAAATATGCCCCTCAGATCAGATTGCCTGATAAAGTGGTCATATATAAATTGATACAAGCGGGTTTCTTTCATGAAAAAAATCAGCGCAAAATTGAAATTTTGGGGAGTTAGAGGTTCAATACCTGTACCAGGAAATGATTTCGCGTGTTATGGAGGGAACACCTCTTGTGTGGAACTGCGTTGTGGTGAAACCATTATTGTTCTGGATGCCGGAACCGGAATACGCCCTTTAGGTTTAAGTTATCTAAAAGAGTTTGGTGATAAACCGGTTCATTTTAATATTCTTATTTCGCATTCTCACTGGGATCACCTGCAGGGCTTTCCTTTTTTATCGCATATTTATATACCGGGTAATTCCGTCACGTTTTACGGAGGGCATACGGTCAATACTCTTGAAAAACTGGTTATGACTCAGTTATCCGAAGAGTTTCATCCCAAACAACTATATGAATTGTCCGCAGATATAAAATTTGTAGAACTTAAAAAGAATAATTTTTCGATCAATGATGTTCAAATATCTTTTACACATCTTCTTCATCCAGGGTTATCGTTGGGTTATCGTATCTGTTACAAAAATCATGTGTTTGCTTATGTAACAGATAACGAAATTCTTGCGGATGAAAAAATGGCGCATCATAACTGGGAAAACATAGGTTCAATTATAAAAGGTGCCGATGTTGTTATTCATGACGCCCAATACACTGACGAGGAGTATAAATCAAAGCTGGGTTGGGGGCACTCTTCCATAGAAAATGTAGTAAAGATTTGCAACAAATTTCGCGTAAAAAACTTATATGCTTTTCATCATGATCCTTTGCACACGGATAAAGATATTAAAAAAATGATAAAAAACGCCCGCAAATTAGCTAATAAAGATTTGAAAGTTTATGCTGCTCGTGAAGGCGTAGAGCTTCTTTTTTACTAATCATTAGCCATTATCAGAAATATCCTCGGCAGATATCTCTTCAACTTCAAAAAAATCTGGAACTAACTCTTCAAAATGTTTGTTTGTATCGAAATATTTTTTAGTTTGCACAAGATATAATGTACCATTGTGCGCAATTAATAGATAATCGTTAATAAGTCTTTTAATGGAGTAAAGACCTTTTTCTGAAAGCTGTTTTGTAAAAAATGTGTCGGTTATATGAAAATCATCGGCATCGACATAGAAAATTGTTTCGCCGCTTATTGAAATATCCCTAAGTGTTTTAAATAATATTACCTGTTCCGGTTTGTCATATGTGAAGAAATGTCGGTATATAACCCAAGCGCCTGTTTTGCCACCAATATACAATATACGGTCATTCAGAAGAGCGAAAAATATAGATGTTGTTTTTTTGTTTTGAAACACTTTTTTGTTTGTGGTTAGTGAATAGAGAGATAGATTATATGAACCCGCGTTTCCTATGCAGACAGCAAGATGGTCTGAACGAATTTTTAATGACACGCGAAATTGATCTTTTTTAAAGGGTGCTGAAAAAGTCGTGTCAGGTAAGAGATTGTTAGCTTCTCCGCTGGAGATGTCTGCTGTAAAGATTCTGTTGTTGTAAAAATAATACAATGAATCTTTTTCGACGTAAAAAGCGTCAATCGGCTTTTCTTCATCTTTAGTAAGTTCAATAGTATTAACTCGTTTGACAGTCTGTTCCTGGGTCTCTTCGTTTCTTCCAAATACAAAAAACTCGGCCTTGTATCCGTCGGAAGTACATAAAACTTTTGTTTCAGGATTATACGAAGCATGAAGAATATCTTCGGACCAGGGTTCTTTAAAACCATCAGAAGTAATTATGGTAGTCAAGGACTCTTTTTCAAGAATAATGCAGTTATGCCCCGCAATATAGTTATCAGCTTTATCTATTTGAACGGCACCTAGTGAATTGAAATAGTTTTCTTCAATGACAAGTCTGGCTTCAGGGTCTTTTGATTCGTTATATTTTAAAACAGCTTCCTGGAATTTTTCTTCGGGCGTTTTGGAACAGGAAAAACAAATAAGAAGTAGAAGAGGTAGAGCTTTTTTCATGTTTCAGATCCTTTTACTTTGGCCTTGCCTTTAATTTTTTCAATTGATTTTGACAGAAAATCTTTGGCATATAGTTCAATTGATTTTGCGGTCGCCGCTGATTTTGCCTTTAAACCGTATCTTGACGTGGTTATGTATATGCCAGATTTACATTTTTCATCACGCAAAAGCCGCGAAAAAAAGTTAATATCGTTTTCTGAAATTTCGTGAGTTGATCTGGCAAAAAATATTAATATTGGTGGCTCATTAATTCTTTTAGTGTGATACACCTTGTAATAGGCCTGATTCTTATTCAAGAATGTTTTGCTAATGATATTATAGTTCAAACGTGCTATAATTTCTCCCAAAAGCGGCTGAAGCGCGTCAAAAGAAGAAGTGAAAATTTGTTTCATATAAACATCTTCTAGCAACGCCTTGTATTCATCAAGTTTAATCTGGGTGCTACGGTAGTTGGGTTGTTCGGACTGGATTTTTTCCCAGTGATGAACAGCCTCTTGTACTTTGTTATCCATCTCGTAAGATTCAGCCAAAAGATAACGAAATTCAATCGATTCTTCGTCTCGTGGCTTGAGGGAGCTTAAACCAGTTTCAAGGGTTGTTATGGCCTGGTCATAGTTTGCTGTTTCAAAATAAATTTCTCCAATGCGCATAAGACTTTTTCGAAACAGTTTGCTGTCTGTTTTGGATCTTTCAAACGAGATTATGGCATTATCGTAGTCTTTTTTACCTTTCAGAATCAGCCCCAAGTAGTAGTGGGCTTCCTCTTGCTTGTAGGGCCGTTCGATTGCTTTTAAAAGAAAATTTTCGGCATTATTATAATCTGCTATCTGGTAACATGAAATTCCTAAAGGTAAATAACAATCATCAAGCGAAGGGTCTGAGTTGATAGCACGCATCAAAGCATCC
This sequence comes from Spirochaetota bacterium, assembly GCA_035447445.1. GTDB lineage: Bacteria > Spirochaetota > UBA4802 > UBA4802 > JAFGJZ01 > JAFGRW01. The sequence continues at coordinate 21,341 of DAOTGZ010000006.1, forward strand.
TTGGCATCTTTATAACGGTTTTGTTTATAATAGCTTAAACCAAGCCTGTGATTAGCATTAATATCGTCTGGATTGAATGTCAGTATAATTTTGTATTCATCAATTTCTTTTTTCCAGGCCTTTGTACTGTTATAAAGTTCTGCTAATTCGTAATGAATTTTAAGCTCGTTGACATGACGGCTGAAGTCGGGTGTTTGAAGAATAGCATTAAATTCGGAAATTGCCAGTACAAACTGTCCTTGTTGATGAAGCATTTGTGCCCGTAGATAACGTGCTGGAACATAGTCCTTTTTTTTGTTAAGAACAGTCTTAATTATTTCGCTGGCTTCCTTGTCGTTGCCGTTTTTAATCATCTCCTGAGCCCTTCTGACACGGGCTGGCAGTCTCATGGTTTTGTAATAATAGACAAAAGAGGAGATCAGAGAGACTATTATAAAAAAAAGGGTTATGTTGACTATATTCATATTTCTCTCTAATTGCTGAAAATATCAAAATCATCCAATGAATCAAGATTATCTATGAAATCAATAGATTCAGTTGTATCAAGGACGGAATCATTAATAGTATCGGCTGGAACGTCCGTGGATTTAAGGGAAAGTGCCTTGTCAGGGTCAACAATGTCAATTTCCTCTCTTTTAGACTCTTTCCATCTCTCATATATTTGCAAAAAGTCATATTTCATTTTTTTTCTGGTAATATTATCAAGATTCATCTTTTCGAAGAAATAGACCATTGTGTCCATATAGAAAGAATCACGTTCCTGTTCTTCAAGAAGTTTTACCTCTTTAAGGGTTGTCTTGTTTTTTTCACAGATAGCTTCTATACTCATACGAATCATTCCGCGAATGATTGATATTGATTTAGAAACCTTTGTCGATGTATAAGTTGCCAGGGCTCTGATTAAAACTTCTTGGTCAGGATAGCCAAAATTGTTGGACATTATTTTATTCCTTGGTTGACTGTGAAAAGTGCCTGCGTTATTCATACAATATAATTTTGTTATAAAAAAAATCAGTAAAGAATTAGGAGCTATTCAAAAAAAAGACAATTTCATAGTAAAGTGGTAAATAAATAGTTCAAGAAAAAAAAACGAAAATTGCAATCTGTTCAAAAAATGATAAGATAGCCGATGGTAAAGGCTGGGTTTTTATAGCGAATCTGATATTAACGAAGAGAAACAAAGCCCGCAAAGGCGGAAGGATTGATCAGTTCTGAGCTTTTCTTTAAAAAATGGATAAAAACAGACAGCCTAGATAAAGTCAAATAAAAGCCTTGATGATTGTATTAGATGCTGGCTCCAATGGAGATGGACGCAGCCCAACCATTGCCAGGATAAAATACAGCTGGTATTTCAATTCTTCCAGGGCCAAATTCGAAACCTAATCCGAATATCATTTTATATCTTAGATAAGAGCCATGATCATCTGTTTTGCTATCGGTTAAATTAAGTTTTGCCGGATTGTCTGAGGTAATCGGATTACCCTGATCATCAAAAGAGCTTGTTTTTATATCTGCGTCAGCATTTAATGTAGAGCTGCCAAGATTTAGGTCTACACCAAAACCGGCAATAATGTTCAGAAAGTGGAAAGCATTTGCTGTTGTGACCAGATCAATGGGGGTTACTACATTGTAAGTGTCCATTTGAAATGAAACATCAGTGGATGATTCGGTTGTGATTCCGTTGTCCGCAGTTATTTCCTTTTCTAATGTATCGGAAAAAAACGAGAGAGTTGCGCTGCTGTAGTAGATGCCTGTTCCGGCAGTTAGAGAACGTAACTGAAAAAACGGATTTTGTACGGGTATTTCAAAAAGTTTATATCGTGCTCCAACACCAAACAGAAAAGAATCAAATTTAACATCAGTTATAAGAGAATCTGCCTTAAAGTAACCTATTTTTGTGTTAAAGACAATACCTTTTATTTTAATAAAAGGTAAATTGTCGGCGTTGACATTGCAATCGACAGTAAAGGCGCTTACAGCAAAGCTCGATTTTTTATCGTAACCTTGACGTATGTTGTTAGGAAATTCTTCCAAAACAAAAGGGTTTTCAGCACCAGCCGCGAATCCAATACTGACAGAGCCTAATCGGCTGTCCATTGCTGAAAAGAGCGATCCATTAAGGAAAAGACCGCCTGCCGCGTTATGTGTTGCCTGGGCAAGATTATTTTGCTTTCCTGATAGCATGATAATTGAATCTTCATTTATATCTTCTGCAATTTCACTCATCTGCTCGTTAATGGTGTCTGTAATTTCGGGGGTAGCATAAGAGCCTTCCGTTACGGTGACAGTTCCAGATTGTACAGAAAAAACTGGTAAAAGTAGTATGATAATAGATAAATAAATTTTTCTCATTGAACTACTCCGGCTAATAAAAAGTTATTATCTGAAAATTAATATTATTTTCTTTAATCTATCTTTAAACGACATGACTGTTACGTAAATGATAATTTTTAGAAGATCTCTTAACAAATATATTATTCATTCACAATAAAAAATAGTATAAAATTATCTATTATAAAAAAAAAGCCTGAAATAACAGGCTTTTTTATTTAAAGGAGCACAGAAAGTAAAAACAAGCCAAATTGCATTTTGAGCATGCCATATCTGTAAAATATAGCAATTAAACTGTATTGATAAGAATACCGTCACCTTTCGAACTTATTTTTACTGTTGATCCCGGTAATATTTCTCTTGAAAGTATTTTAAGAGAAAGCGGATTAAGAAGCTCTCTTTGAATTGTACGTTTTAATGGACGCGCTCCAAATTGGGGGTCCCATCCTTTTTTTGCCAGAATCGCAAGTGCGTCTTTTGATATTTCAAGTTCAATATTCTGTTGTTTTTTAAGCCGCTGTGCAAGCATTACCAGTTGAAGCTTTACTATGCCCGCTATATGATCCTTGCTTAAAGGATTAAATATTATTGTTTCGTCAACCCGATTAATAAATTCGGGTTTAAAGTGCATTTTAAGTTCTCGGTGAACATTTTCGTTTCTTGTTTCTATGGGTATCGATTCATCGCTAATATATGTCGACCCAATGTTTGATGTCATAATAATGATTGTATTGCGAAAATCAATGGTTCTACCTTTGGAGTCAGTTAATCTGCCATCATCAAGAATTTGCAAAAATATGTTGAAAACATCTGGATGTGCTTTTTCTATCTCATCAAAGAGAATTACAGAATATGGGTGACGCCGAACAGATTCGGTTAACTGACCTCCTTCATCATATCCGACATATCCTGGAGGGGCTCCGATTAATCGTGCTACTGCATGTTTTTCCATGTATTCGCTCATATCTATACGAACTATGGCTCTTTCGTCATTAAATAAAAACTCGGCTACGGCTTTTGCTGTTTCAGTTTTACCCACACCTGTTGGACCTAGAAAAATAAACGTGCCAACTGGTTTATCAGGATCTTGTATGCCGGATCTTGAGCGTCTTACAGAATCAGAAATGGCTGTAATTGCCTGGTGTTGGCCGACCACCCTCTTTTCCAGCAAGGATTCCATTTTAAGAAGTTTCTGGGTTTCGCCTTCAAGCATTTTTGACACCGGAATTCCTGTCCAGCGTGCTACAACAGAGGCTATTTCTTCTTCGCCTACCTCTTCTTTTAGCAATTTTTTTTGCGACTGTATTTCAGATAATGCTAGTTGCTGTACCTGAAGATATTTTTCCAGTTCTACAATTTTTCCGTACCTGATTTCTGCTACACGATTAAGGTCTCCGGCTCTTTCGGCCTGTTGTTCTTCGTTGCGCAGATGTTCTATTTCTTCTTTTGCTCGACGCACACCTGTTATTATTTCTTTTTCATTTTGCCATTGAGCCATAAGTGTGCTTTTCTTCTCATTAAGATTAGCCAGTTCCTGTTCAATTTTATCAAGATGTTCTTTTGATGTGGCATCTTTCTCTTTTTTGACTGCTTCACGTTCGATAATTAGCTGGCGGCTTCTTCTTTCAATTTCATCAATTTCAATAGGCATTGAGTCAATTTCCATTTTTATCAATGAAGCTGATTCGTCTATAAGATCCACAGCCTTATCTGGTAAAAACCGGTTAGTTATATAGCGGTCAGAAAGAATGGCAGCAGCAACAACGGCCGCATCAGAGATGCGTACTCCATGGTGTACCTCATATCTTTCTTTTAGTCCGCGTAAAATTGCTATTGTGTCTTCTACAGAAGGCTCCGATGTCATTACAGGTTGAAATCGTCTCTCAAGAGCCTTATCCTTTTCGATATATTTCTGATATTCATCCAGTGTTGTTGCGCCAATACACTGTAGCTCTCCTCTTGCTAGCGCAGGTTTAAGCATATTTGACGCATCAACAGAACCTTCAGAAGCGCCTGCTCCAACCAGAGTATGAAGCTCATCAATAAACAGAACTACTTCGCCGGCCGAACCTTCGACCTCTTCAATAACAGATTTTAACCGTTCTTCAAATTCACCGCGGTATTTGGCGCCAGCAATAAGAGCTCCCATGTCAAGCGACACAACCCTCTTGTCTCGCAAGTTTTCAGGTATGTCGCCGCTTACAATGCGTTGGGCAAGGCCTTCAATGATTGCCGTTTTTCCAACCCCCGGTTCGCCTATTAAAACAGGATTGTTTTTAGTTCGTCTTGTGAGCACTTGCATAACTCGGCGTATTTCGTCGTCACGACCGATTACGGGATCAAGTTTGTTTTGTCTGGCAAGTCGTGTCAAATCACGGGCAAATTTTTCTAAAGCGTTATATTTGTCTTCCGCATTCTCGTCATTAACCGATCTGTTTCCACGTATTTCAGATAGTACTCGAAGTACGTTTTCATAGTTAAATCCGTTAGCGTGCAATATCTTATATGAAGCTGTATTTTTAACCAGGGTAAGAGCAAGAACCAGGTGTTCGCTGCTCAAAAACTTGTCCTGAAGTTTTTGTGCTTCATTCCAAGCTGTATTCATGATTTCCCTGAATGTTTGTGACAGAGATCCACCACCTGGGCCTGCTCCAGTAACACGAGGAAGTTTTTTTACTGCTTCGGTGCACTCAGTTGCTATCAAGTCGACAGGAACGCCAATTTTTTGACACATGGATGTGAAAATCGATCCATCTTGCTGTGTTAAAGCAGTAAGCAAGTGAATTGGTTGAACTTCGGGATGATCCGATTTGGTTGCATTTTCTTGAGCAAGAGCTATCAGCTCCTGAGCCTTTATGGTTAGTTTGTCCATTCTCATAATTAAGACCTCCAATTTAGCACTCAACATATAAGAGTGCTAACAAAATATACAAACATGGTTTGATTTCGTCAATGCTTTTTTGTGTAAAAGCGGAAGTAGATAATAATGATTCTTACGAAATAGTGTTTGAATTCCGATAGATATAGTATAGATTCTTCATTCAATTAACATATAGCCTTAAAGAATTTCTTAAACCATGATGTATCCTTAAAAATAATGAGAATTAAGGTTTTTACAATGATAAATCCTGACAGTCGTTTTAAGATTATCTGGGAAGTATATATACTTCTGCTTACTATAGTTGTTGCCGTTCAAGCACCATTGATGATTGTATTTGAGATTAATCCAAAAGGAATATTGTTCTTTTTTGATATGATAATCAGTTTATCGTTTATGGTTGATATAGTGCTTAATTTTAATACCAAGATAATTGAAAAACGCAGGGTTATAGAAGACCGAAAAGGGGTAACAAAAGCATACCTTAAAGGTTGGTTTTGGATTGATTTTCTTGCGACAATTCCCTTCGATATTTTTTACGTAACCTTTCAACTTGGATCGTTATCAAGAATTTTGAGATTATTCAGATTGGCGCGCCTTTTTAGGCTTTTACGATTGATTCGAATAGCGCAAACAATGAAACGCGTTAACAATTCCAATCTGTTTAACCCAAGTGTATTAAGACTTGTGTTTATGGTCTTTTGGATTTTTTTTGCGGCACACTTTATCGCATCAGCTTGGATTGTTATATTGGGAAACCCAAATAATCTGGATAATGTAACTCGATATATTAGATCTGTTTACTGGACTGTTACCACCTTAACCACGATTGGGTATGGAGATATAACACCGGTTACAAATGCCCAAACGATGTTTGTAATTATAATCGAGATTATGGGTGCCGGTATGTACGGTTTTATAATTGGTAATATCGCGAACCTGATTGCCAATATTGATATTGCCAAGGCTCAGTATAAGGAGAAACTCGAGAAGATTAATACCTTTATGAAGTATCGCAACCTTCCTTCACCTTTGCAAAATCGGATAAATGAGTATTACAACTATCTTTGGGAGAGCAGACGTGGATACGATGAAAGTTCAGTTCTTCTGGATTTACCAATTTCATTAAAGACTCAGGTTGCACTGTATATTAATAAGGATATTATAGCAAAGGTGCCAATTTTTAAAGGCGCAGAGGAAGCATTTATCAAGGAAGTAATTTTGAATCTTGAGCCAGTTGTGTTTACGCCAGGAGATACAATTGTTTACAAAGGTGACATTGGTTTTGATATGTTTTTTATCAGCAAGGGATCTGTAGATGTTGTTTCAGAGGATGAATCCATTGTTTACGCGACCTTAACTACCGGACAATTTTTTGGGGAAATTGCTCTTTTATTTTCTTCTCCGCGAACTGCAACTATAAAGGCTCGAGAATATTGTGATATGTATAGATTAAAAAAAGAGATCTTTGATGATATTCTTGAGCGATATCCTGATTTTGAAAAGCAGATCAAGGAGTTGGCGGACAAGCGAAAGGCCGAAATTATGGCGGAACAGATAGGAATTAATAAAAATATTAAAACGGAAGTAGTAGATTCTCCGGATACTGTTATGAATTTACGGGCTGAAAGGTCAGAAAATGGCATTACGCTTTCTTGGAATGGACCACACGGAGAAATTCCCTGCCATTACGAAATAATTCGTAAACAGTCTGATAATCGTTGGAAGATTCTTGACTCTTCGGTTAAGGTTGAAATTTTTTCTGATAAAGATGCTGATCCAGACGAAGTGAATGTTTATAAGGTTAGAGCTGTAAACGTAGGTGGACCTGGTCCATGGAGCAATTCGGTTAAAATATGATTCTGATACAGTAACTAATAGTCACAAAGTTGAATAAAATTATGACAACCTCTACTGATTAACTTTATAACAAGGTTGCGCGAGCAGTCCAGCACCATTTTCTTTATAAAAATGGTACTGGACGATCAGCAAAGGAGCTTGTGAAAAATTCCTTTAGAATAGACGCTTAAACCATGTCGCCCTCTGGAACATTGTAATCTTTCGAAGTTCCCTTATTAGTAAAATGCTTTATTAAAAAAGTGATTTCTGTATCATAATTCCATTTTGTTTTAAAAATTCTTCTGTTTTACTGCAAACAGGTGCCGTTGTGCGTAGAGAGACTGTTGTATAAGGAAGCTTTTTGCGTATTTTATCGGCTATTTGTAAAATTTTTTCCCCGTCTTTCATTATGATTCTACTTTTAACAATCTTTACTATAGCTATATGATCGGACGTAACTTGTTGTAGAACTGTTGAAGGTGGAAGTTCAAAATCACGGGCATCAAGATTTTGCATGGGGGCTCCTGTTTTTTGAGATAATTGAAATTTTTTGCTTGTGTCGATCTAACAAGAAATAAATCATTATATGAATCTTTAAAATTTCAATAAAAATAAAGCGATCTTGCGATTATTTAGCAAGTCATGTTTTGTTGGTTTCATGCTTAATGATAAGAATTTAGCTAGACTGTTGTTCATAATAAACAGTATGTTTGCTATTATGTACGTGTGCCGGAGAACTAATTCATGAAAAAACTAGTAGCCCTATTGTTGTTCTTTGTGTTTACCATAAATCTTTATTCGTCAAGTGAACTTGATTATGACATTTATCTGGGTTTCGTAAAAAACAATTTGCCCGAATTGATTAAAACCCGGTTAAATGAAGAGATTGCAAGACGTGAAGTTCAAAAAGCAAGTGGTATAAACGATACAAAAATTAATGGTTCGTTATACTATTATAAAAATGACCCAACACAGGTACAACAATCACAGGGGGTCGAAGATACTACTGGGCTAACTGGAGAGGCTGAAGTAACAAAAAAAATTCTTCCCAGTGGAACGGAACTTTTCGGAGGAGCCGCATTATCGAGATCAGTTGTTGACAGAGATCCGCAACAGACTGCTTATCAGCCTTCTTTAACAGTTGGAGTCAGACAACCCCTGCTTTATAATTTTTTGGGAAGTGTAGACAGATTTTCGGAACAAAACGCCAGACTTGGATATGAAATTGAACGTATACAGACGAAAATTACAGAAAATTCTTTGCTTAACAGCTATGCTCTGTTATATCATCAATGGATTGTATATTCGCGAATTGCCGAAATAAATAGAAAAGGCGTAGTTAATGCGCGCACTGTCTATAATCAGATGTTGCGTAAAAAGAGAAGCGGATTGGCCGAAAACGACGAGGTACAAAAATCGTATTCATCTCTACTTTCGTTTAGACAAAAACATGAGCAAAGCATGATTGATGAAATACAAGTCCGAGAAAAAATTGCTGTATTAACAGGTCTTGATTCCATCAAGCCTGAATCGAGTCAATTTGACAGGCAATATTCTCTAGTGAAAGAGTTTTCTTTTGATTTACGAAATTTCAACACAACAACATCGTCAAAATACATTGATCTTCTGGCCGAAAGAATGAAGTTGAGTCGTGAAACCGCAGAAAATAAACTTATGCCTCAAGTTGATGCAGTCGCTTCTGTTACGAAATGGGATGAAAGTGACTCTTTTTCAGATTCGGTCTCTTATGGTAAAACGGATTACAAAATCGGGGTAGAGCTATCCCACTCTTTTGGAAATAATAGCGCTAAAGCAGAGTACGAAATATCCAAATTGGAAATTGTCAAAATTCAGGAAGATATGCGATCCGCGATAAACTCATTTAATACAGAAATAAGGCAGATGCGCGACGAATCTGAAAGAATTAAAACTATAATAATCTATAAAGAGAGAAATATTAGGGCATTGCGGTCACAGTTGGCTACCGAAACACAGAAATATCAGTCGGCCAGAATAGATCTGGCATATCTGATTAATACTAGAAACAGCATTGCTGCCGAAGAGAGCTCTCTGCTTTTGCAAAAATATAATTTAATATCTCTCTATTATGCGTATTCTGAACTGGTTGAATAAAAAATGCTTAAAATGAAATAATGAAATGTGAAAAATTTTGTCAGGTCTGTTCTTTTTTGCTATATTGTAAATGAGGTATATATATGGCCGGAAACAAAAGCAGATCTTTACGAAATATGAAAATTGTGAGTCTTATTGATTATCGCCAAAAAAAGTTAAAGGATCAATATGATCAAGACTGTCTTGATGAAGAAAATTTTATCATGGAATCTATTTTTGAACTAGCTCGTGATTATGATGATGAGCGGGAATGGCGAAATAATTATATTCTGAATATTATTAATTCTGACGAGTTTGTTGATGATTATTTTTTTGGTAGGGAGTGGAACGAGAACGATAGACTTGTTAAGTATTTACTGATGATGATGCCCGGTTATAACCCAGAAAAACTATATACTTCAAACGATATTGATCTTCTAATGGTTGAGGGGAAATTCCCTGTTGATTAAATAAAGCTACTGCTATTAGATACCCTTTTAAAAAATTAAACCTTAAAATTTTTATCTCTTTTCAATGGAGTTCTGATGAATCCTTCCAAGATAGTTTGTGTCGGTCTTAATTATAAGCGTCACGCAGCAGAATTATCGCTGTCTGTTCCCGAAGAGCCGGTTATTTTTTTAAAACCTCCAAGTTCCATGATAGGATCTGGCGATTTGATACATTATCCTGATAAAGTAACAAGAGTTGATTATGAGGCAGAACTGGGAGTTGTTATTCATAAAACTTGTCGTAATGTGGACAAGGATTCGGCTCTTAGATATATTTATGGTTACTGTTGTGTTAATGATGTCACGGCACGTGATATTCAAACCAAAGAGGTTCAGTGGACCAGAGCAAAATCGTACGATACTTTCTGTCCGGTTGGCACTATCGTAAAAAAAGAGAATGTCGATCCGTCAAACTTAAAGATATGCTCTTATGTTAATGACGAGATAAAGCAGAATTCGAATACCTCTGATATGATTTTTACGGTTGCAGAGTGTATATCCTTTATTTCAAGCATAATGACACTGTTGCCGGGGGATCTGATTCTTACCGGTACTCCGGAAGGTATTGGACCTTTAAACAGGGGCGATCAGGTACGTGTCGAGATCGAAGGTTTCCCGGTTCTTATAAATAGTGTTAGTTGAAAAGGATATAGATGGTTTTTTCGAAGATTTTGATTGTATTTATGTTTACAAATGATTATATGGAATAACTATGGTGTAAATAATTGTTTTAGGAACAACGTCCGAGGAATATACCGCTATTATCCTGCCCCTGGTTTTATCAGATTCATTATTATCAGAACTTTTCACCAGTAGATCATATATCAGCAGAATAGAACAGCAGTGCTTTTTTTAGGTAAACAATGCAAATGTTCCAAAAAAAATGGACAATTTGGAGAAATAATGATGACTTTTGACACAATGGGGCTTGGCCCTCTGATTTTGGATGCTATTGATAATCTGGGTTTTGCCACACCTACGCCTGTTCAGGAGAAAGTAATACCATTTGTATTGCAAAACCGGCGTGATTTAACAGCACTTGCTCAAACCGGTACAGGCAAAACAGCGGCATTTGGTTTGCCTATACTTGAACAGGTTAGTGAAAATAAAAATGTGCAGGCGCTGATTCTTGCCCCGACTAGAGAATTATGTATTCAAATATCAAAAGATATGCTCTCTTTTGCAAGATTCAAACCAGAGATAAATATCGTACCTGTTTATGGTGGAGAGAAAATAGAGTTACAGATTAATAAACTAAAAAGGGGTGCTCAAATCGTTGTTGGAACACCTGGTCGTCTTAACGACATGCTTCGCCGTAAATATTTGGATGTCTCTTCAATTAAGTGGCTCGTTCTGGACGAGGCCGACGAGATGCTTACTATGGGTTTTCGGGAAGAGCTGGAATCGATTCTAATGACAACTCCTGATACAAAACAGACTCTTCTCTTTTCGGCAACAATGCCCGATTCTTTAAAAGACAACTTTATGAAAAACCCGGAAGAGATTGTTATTGGTAAGAGAAATGCCGGTAACACAAATATTGAACATCGAGTTTATATGGTTAAGTCACCAGATCGTTATTTGGCTTTAAAAAGGGTTGTCGATAATGCTCCTGATATTTACGGAATAGTTTTTTGCCGCACAAGAAACGAGACAAAAGAAGTTTCTGACAAGCTGATTAAAGATGGATACAGCTGTGACGCACTTCATGGTGAATTAACGCAGGCTCAACGCGATCATGTTATGAAGAGATTCAGAGAAAAGCATTTACGTCTTTTGATCGCTACCGATGTTGCCGCAAGAGGATTGGATGTAAATGATCTGACACACGTTATCAATTACAATTTGCCGGATGATGTTGAGGTTTATACTCACAGATCAGGACGAACAGGAAGAGCCGGCAAAACTGGAATCTCTGCTGTAATTGTTAATACACGAGAACAGAGAAAAATAGAACAGATTGAACGGACTATGAAAATACATTTTGAGAGGGCACTTGTGCCCGGAGGCCGCGAAATTTGTGAAACAAGGCTTTTTGATCTTATCAGCCGGGTCGAAGAGGTTAAACTTAAAGAAGAACAGATTAATAGTTTTATAGAGCCCATTATTGAAAAATTGTCAGTTTTTGAAAGAGATGAATTGATTAAACGTTTTGTTTCTGTTGAGTTTAATACTTTTCTTGAATACTATAAAAATGCTAAAGATATAAATGCCAAAAGTACAGGAAATTCAAGAGACAGGGGGTCTGGTTT
>DAOTGZ010000007.1:0-32703 GCA_035447445.1 Spirochaetota bacterium
ATGGGCTTTAAACGGCATAGCCGTTCCAGAAATGGTAATTTTTCGAAGTTCCCTATAATTTGAAATTAATGAATTGTGTTATCAGATTAAAAGTGAAAATACTTCGATATTCATTAATCAAAAATGCCATGATAATCCAGCCGATATATACAAAAGATGATTTGTGTTATCTTTTTTATGATTAAAATTTTGTATGTAGCTGTACATCGCAGTAGTTTCAATGGATTTAGTAGAATCCAGAAATATAGAAGAGGTCACGTCTATGGAACTCCACTGCTCGACTGTACCAGAGGGTCTTGCCTGCCATTTATCAGCGTATTCGTAAGGCATTGTACCATCTTCAAGTGGTGAAAAATTTATTTCACCTTTTGAAAGATGTGATAATGTTACATCTATCATGGTATTGTTCCCAGAAATGTATGTGTAAAGAATGGAAAATTGTTCACAATCTCCACCGTAACTGTATCCTAAAGGAATATCATAATTAAACTGATTGCGATATTGGCGTTGATACATTGTTAGATATGGAACATTGTCGGAATAGGTCCAGGTATCAATATGGGTTAGTTCAAAAGCAATTCTGTGAAAGGAGGAGCTTTTTGTTGGCAAAATGTACCAGTAACCAATTTGAGCGCCTAATGCCGTTGGGTCTTCGTTTCTTTCACCTGTAACTTCTATCTCGTTAATTAATAGCTCAGAAAACAGAAAATGATTAGGTGATGGAACAAAACTGGCATCAATACTGAAGGTATAGCTGTGAAAATCGGGATCGTATGTATCATGATAAATACCAAGAGGATTTATCTGGTTAAGATCAGGAAACTTACCTCCGATAAGGTTCATTTCTCCTATTCCAAAAGAAAACTTGTCAAAGGGGCTTACTTCAACTCTGTGAAAAGCGAACATCTTAGAGTTATCTGAAATTTTTGACTGTTTATGACGATTATTGTATGCCGTACCCCAGGTTTTCTCATAATCTGTGTAATCGGATCTTCTATCTTGAATAAAATCTTCTTCCTTACTTAACTGATGATTTGAAGACCCTAGCATAAAATAGAATTTGAATTTAGTAGAATATAGATTTAATTGTATCTGGTCATAGTACGGAGCCTTACCATTTTGAAAAGTATTACCTATTAGACCATGACCGATTCCTCCACGAAACCTTCCAATTGTTAAACTAAAATGATTCTTGGCGTATGATATATATCCTTCATCAGGGGAGTCCGCGGGACTGTAAAAGTCTGGGTTTAAAGGGTGGTGGGCGTTCCAGCCGTCAGAAATACTTTTAGCTGAAGAACTTAAGCTATAGGTGAATTTAAGATATAAAGACTCTTCATATTCAATATCCGCTTTTATTTTAAGTGCGTCAATTGATTTGTCATGAAGGTAAACCATCTGTAAGGGATATGTTTTTCCGTAAGTAGCGTAAGGACTAAAAAATGCAGCAGCATATGGAGTTAGGGTGAAATCCATACTAGTATTAAAGCCATTGTTTTCATTAACGGTATCTCCCGATAGACGACTTGAAAATTCTCTTCGAGTTATTGCGTTACAACTACCCGAAGGAGCCTTCCCCGAAATAATATGTTTAAATTCGGCTTTGCGGAATTCGGCAGAATTTTTGTAAATGATTTCTGCGCCGTTTGAGAAAGATTGAAAAGAAATGAAAAATATAATAAATACAGATAGAACTATTTTCATGGGGCAACCTTTTCAGTAATGTTGAATCTGCAAGAGCCGGTATCTTCATAAGTGTTCCATATCTCTATCAGATATTTTTCATCGGGTGATAGTGATATTTCGATTGTTTCATCTTCAAGATAAAGGTTTTTGCTGACGGCGATAACAATCTGATCAGAAAACAGTTCGGTATCGCAATATATTCCAAGAGTCAGATCAAAATCTGTACTCATGTTGTAAACAGAAAGCGTATAGATAGCCTCTTTGGGGGGTGAAAAGATAAAAAATGCGGCTGTATGAGCCTCTACCTCAATCATCTCTTCTGAAGAAACAGACACAGGTTCTGCTTCAAAGTCAGGAGGAGGAGGTATTGACTCACATGAAAAAAAGAATAAATGAGATAAAACTAGAAAGATTGAGAATTTGTTCATAATAACCTAATTATAATATATGGATTTATATTACTGGAAAAGTTGTTATCAGTTTTAATAACAGATAAAAATAATACTAATATAAACAATTTGAAAGTTGCTACTGTTTATATGGGATTAGGCATTTTTTTTATACCATCTTTGAAAATACTGAATCGCGCTCTGAATCCGCCGTTTACAGACCAACCTCTTGATGTAATGTACCAGTGGTCTGACTCAATAAATTCAGCAACACGATAAACTTTGCGATAAAAAATTTCCCCACCTAAAAAAACACTGGATTCATTATTAATGATAAAATCAAGGTCTGCTCCAGATCGTCCAGTTGTTGTCGCGTTATTAAAAAAGAAGGTAGAAAGTTCTCCTCCGCCATAAATACTGAGAATTTTGTTATTTAATGGATAATAACGTAAACCTGCACCCAAACCAAAATCAAAGAAAAAATCAGTTAAGCCCCAGGTCAAGTTAGAATTAGAATAGAGGTACATTCCATTAAAAAAAACATTTGTTGCAGATTCAAAAAAAGGAACACAGCCAATGTAAAAATCCTCGTTTTCAAATTCGGCTTTCATTAACTTTACGCCCCAGGAAGCGCTGGCTTTTTCAGAAGAATCCGCTGGTTGCTCGGTTTGTCCAGTTAGATTTAAAGAGATAAATAAAGTAAGAAAGGAAATTAATAGGTATTTATTTATAAGCATATAATAACTCCGTTTTCTTATTTTTACGATACAAATTGACGACCTTATTTCCCGGTTAAGGTAATGAACACTTTTCGGCTTCGGGGGCCATCAAACTCACAGAAAAAAATACCTTGCCATGTACTTAAAACCGGTGTTCCGTTTTCAACTATAATTTGCTCGGAACAGCCTATCAAGGACGATTTAAGATGGCTTGGCGAGTTTCCTTCCATATGTCTAAAAGGGAGTTTTTCGAAACCAAGAGAGTTAAGACCGGTTACCATGTCAGTAATAACATCCGGATCGGCGTTTTCGTTTATGGTGATCGCTGCAGTTGTGTGCGGAGTGTATACAATACATATGCCGTTTTTAATATCTGAATCTTTGATGACTTTACGTACATCGGCAGTAATGTCAATTAATTGATCGTGCGAATTTGTTTTTAACTGAATAGTTGTCATAATCGGATTATCCTTTAACAAGAAATTGAACAGTATGGCGCGTTCTCTCTTCTAATAGCACTGTCTTATTTTTAAGCAAAGTACGGATTGTGTTGTCGTTATAGTGCCAAATGGTTATCAATTCAATGTTTTCGTTATACTTCACTGAAAAATCAATCGAGAGTGTCTGAATAATATTTTTGATTCTGCTATTTGTGTCAAGACAAAGTGAAAAAGAGAGGGCGCTGTTTTGCATCATGTTAATTTTTAATGAATTATCAGCAATCAGTGCAAAAATAAAACTAAGGGATTTTTCGGTAACAAAAGAAAAATCCTTCGGAGAAATAGTAAGAAGTATTAATTGCTTTTTTATAATGAAAGATGGAACCTTTGTGTGAGATGAAATTTCTGAAATTTTTGTGCCAGACCCAGATGGCTGAATAAAGGATTTAACGTAAAGGGGAATACCTTTGTTTTGAAGCGGTTTGACGGTTTTAGGGTGAATAACTTTTGCTCCATAATAGGCTAATTCGATAGCGTCGTGATATGACAAAAAATCTATTTTTACAGCATCAGGAAAAAAAAGAGGATCCGCGTTTAGAATTCCCGGTACGTCTTTCCAGACAGTTACTTCTTTAGCATTTGTACAAAATGCGAAAATAGAGGCGCTAAAATCAGAACCCTCTCGACCTAGAGTAGTTGTAGTTTTGTCTTCTGTGCCTCCAATAAATCCTTGTGTTACATAAATATGACCCGGATGAGCCTTTACTTTTAAATCAATATTTGTTTTTGTAATATCCCATTTTATGGATGCTGATCGGTAAGAGGAGTCTGTTATTATAATTTTTCTAGAGTCTAGTAGGGTGTTGGAAAAGCCGTTTTTTTCAAGAAAAGATGATAAAAATCTTGATGACAAAAGTTCACCATATGAGACTATCTGATCATACTCGTAATCATAATTATCGGACACATTTTCTTGTAACCGCTCGTTAAGTTTATATAGTATATCCATAATTTCAATATGTTTTAGCGAAGTATCGCCGAATAGTTTGATACTTTGAAGATAATGAAAATCACGAGTTTGTTTGTATAAATTTTTTACTTCTTCAATATTATGTTCAAAATATGCATCGGTTAATTTTTCCAGAAGGTTGGTTGTTTTACCCATAGCCGAAATTACAATAACAAGGGTGTCATGCTTTGTAGTTTGGTTTTTAAGAATATTTGTAACAGAAGAAAAAGATTCAGCGTTTTTTACCGAAGCTCCGCCAAATTTGAATATTTTCATGCCGGTTCCTTAATTGTTGTTTAAGATATAATTAATCCTGTATTCTATCAGAAAGCAAAATATGATTCTGTAAAGTGTATATTTGCTACATGATCATGATAAGATAATTCTTCATGATAGTACAAGAGCAAATTTTAGAAGTTCTATTTTTAACTCTTTTTTGTTTGACTTTGAATATATTTTATCATGATCATTCAATAATAAGCCTAACTGGGCTTAATTTATGTTTGCTAATTGTATGCAACAAGAATGTTGATGTCTGTTATCGGAACAGAATAGATTATATAGAGGTGTAGTTATGAATATCTCCGAGGCGCTTAAAAAAAGTGGGCTTTCTGTTATTGAATCCCTGTTCAGTGATTTGCATAGCGGTAAAGATCTTGATATGGAATCGGCAGAAAAATTAATAGATTCCCTTATACAAGAAATTTCACACCAGAAAGAGGGGATGCTCTATTTGCCAGATCCGGAAAAAACCTCGGAATATTTGATTTACCATACGTTACACGTTTTGATGTTATCTCTTATCATGGGTTACAGAACAGGAATAGAGGGTATGGAGCTTAGAGCTCTTGGTCTTGGAGCAGTGCTTCACGATCTGGGAAAAATTAATACACCTGAAAATCTGGTCTGGAAACAGGACGGCGATAATGAGTACGAAAAGACTGTTTTATCCGAACATCCGGAAATGGTTATTCACTGGCTTACACAGAAAAATATAATTTCGGATGAGATACTCGTAATAATAAAAGGCCATCATGAGCGCTATGATGGGCTTGGGTATCCGTCAGGTGTTTCAACCCGTGATTTTAACCAATCTTCGAATATTGTTTCAATATGCAATTATTATAGTTTTTTAACAATAAACATAACGGAAAAACCAGGAGAAGAACCGAGAAATGCTTTCTTTACGATCAGTAAAGAGATGGGAAAGCGCTTCTCTCCAAAAATAATCAATCAGTTTATTTCGGTAATGGGACCTATGCTTATGGATGGCCCTATTTACCGTAAAACAGCTTTAGTTTTGCTTGACACTAAAGAGGTCGCTGCTGTTGTTAAGACTAACGGTTTTGCCGACACATTGCCGGAAATAATCGTTTTGACAAACTGTCAGGGTAAAAAGTTGGAGCGTCCGGTAAGTGTTGACCTGAAAAAAGACGGGAGCCGGCGCATAATAAAATTATTAAAGGCCTGATTAATGCGGCAAAATATTGACTATCTGTATGCTGTTGGTGATATCTTCACCTCGGGTAATAATCTTGATGACCTGTTAAAAGAAGCTATCGAGCTGACTTTAAAAAAGCTGTCAATTATCAGATTAATGGTGCACATATATCAGGATGATATCGAAGAGATAGTTGTTGATATCTATTCAGGTTATTCTGCTGACGAGATAAAAAGGGGAGTTTACAAAAAAGGTGAAGGAATTGTTGGAAAGGTAATCAGTGACGGTAAGCCTGTAATAATTCCAAGAATAGGCAGTTGTCCGGAATTTCTTAACAAAACGGGATCGAGAAGCACTCAGGCAGATCTTGACGGTGCATTTGTATGTGTTCCGGTTAGACTCAAAGATAAAACTATAGGAACAATCTCGGCGGATTTTTCGGATGTCGAAGAAGATTTCTTAAGCTATGCTGCAGAACAGCTTGCGGTAATTGCAATTTTAAGTGCCCATGAGATAAGTAGCCGTATAGAAAAACAGAAGAGTGAAAGGCAGCTTGTTGAAGAGAACCGGCGTTTGAACGCACGTTTAAGCGAAAAAATTAAAAACATAAAAATTATTGGCAATTCTGTTTTAATGCATGAGCTGTTTGAAAAAATAGCGTTGGTAAGTGAAACAAACACAACTGTTTTGATTACAGGAGAGAGTGGAACTGGCAAAGAACTTGTCGCGGATGCTATACAGAAAAACAGTTTGCGAAGTGATAAACCATTTATAAAAGTCAATGTTGCGGCTTTACCAGAGAATCTCATTGAAAGTGAACTTTTTGGACACGAAAAAGGCTCTTTTACGGGCGCTGTACAGACAAAAAAAGGGCGTTTTGAACTGGCAAACGGTGGAACAATTTTCCTGGATGAAATTGGAGACTTGGCACTTCCTTTACAGGTTAAACTGTTACGGGTTCTGCAGGAGAGATTTGTCGAAAGAGTAGGAGGAGTGGAAACTATTCCTATTGATGTCAGGGTAATCGCGGCAACTCATCAGAATCTTGAAAAAAAGATAGAGCTTAATGAATTTCGCAGCGATCTTTATTACAGATTAAATGTGTTTCCAGTTAATGTTCCTGCTTTAAGAGAGAGAAAAGCTGATATACTGGCATTGGTTAACCATTTTTGCGAAAAATTTTCAAAAGAGACTCAAAAGAGTATAAACAGGGTCTCTTCTGAAGCAATCGATATGCTTGTTGCTTATCATTGGCCCGGAAATATCAGGGAATTGGAAAATTGTATAAACAGAGCAGTAATTCTCGCAGAAGAGGGGGTTATTCGCAGTTATCATCTGCCTCCTACTTTACAGATTGCTAAAAATGTTTCCGGGTCGGGTTCTTTTGAAAACATGGTTAATAATTTTGAAAAAGAGATAATCATTGATTATCTTAAAATTACAGAGGGCAATATTTCCAAAGCAGCGGAAATGCTTGGAACAACAAAAAGAATTTTAACATATAAAGTAAAAAAACTTGAAATAGATTGTGACCGTTTTAAAAAAATAAGATCCTGAAATTTTCAGTTACAATAAATTTATAAACAGAGGTTCTAATGAGTAAGGATAACAAGAACAATGAAGAAATAACAATTCCTTCAGAGAGTCTTGAAAATGATCTTGTTTCAATTGATCATATTCTACCGAAACAGATTCATATTATTCCCATCAGGTATCGTCCGATTTTTCCGGGAATAATTACACCCTTGATTATATCAAAAGGGCGTTTTTCTGATGCTATCGATCAGGTGCTTGATAATTCTAGATCAATAGGTCTTGTTTTGCTGCGAGATGATGAAGTTGATGATATAAAGCCGCAGAATATATTTCAGATTGGTACAGGCGCAAAAATTCTTAAAAAGATAAAACTACCAGATGGTGGAATAAATGTCCTAATAAACTCTTTGAAAAGATTCCGTATTGTCAAAGTTATACAGGAGAAACCTTATCTTATAGCTGAAGTTGAATATCTTGATGATAAGCTTCCGCCTAAATCAAGGCGTAACGAGCTAAAGGCTTTCACGCGTTCTGTTCTAAGTCAGCTTAAGCAGTTATCCGAAAACAACCCTCTTTTTACGGAAGAGATGAAACTTACCATGGTTAATGTTGATGAACCGGGTAAAATTGGTGATTTTGTATCTTCGATACTTAATCTGGAAAAAGAAGAGTATCAAACAATTCTGGAGACGCTTGATGTTGTAGAAAGATTACGTCTGGTTTTACATATGCTTCAAAAAGAGCTGGAAGTTATTGAGATACAGAAAAAAATCCAGAATCAGATAAATGATAAAATAGATAAGCAGCAAAGAGAATATTTTTTAAGAGAACAGCTTAAGGTTATAAAGCAGGAGCTTGGACTTGATGCTGATGAACGCAGCCGAGAGATTAGTGAAATGGAAGCGATTATCAGTGAACTTGACGTCGAAGAAGAGGTATTGGAGAAGCTGACTGAAGAGATAGAAAAGCTTAAGAATATGGAACCCAATTCTTCTGAATATACAGTTACAAGAAATTATCTGGATATTCTTTTAGCCCTTCCATGGAATGAAAAATCTGAAGATAATCTGGATCTTGACAGATCAGAAAAAATTCTTAATAAAGATCACTTTGGTCTTGATGATGTGAAGGAGCGTATTCTTGAGTTTTTAGCTGTGAGGAAACTAAAACCGGATGCTTCGGGGTCAATAGTTTGTCTTGTGGGGCCTCCGGGAGTTGGTAAAACATCTCTTGGAAAATCCATTGCTAGAGCTCTTAATCGAAAATTTTTTAGAATGTCTCTTGGTGGAATGCGTGATGAAGCCGAAATAAAGGGTCACCGTCGAACTTATGTTGGGGCAATGCCGGGCAAAATAATGCAGGGTATTAAAATATGTAAGACGAAAAATCCTGTCTTTATGCTCGATGAGATTGATAAACTGGGGCAAAGCTATCAGGGCGATCCGGCTTCGGCACTTCTGGAAGTGCTTGATCCCGAACAGAATTCGACATTCAGGGATCACTATCTGGATGTTCCTTTTGATTTATCGGATGTGTTTTTTTTGACAACAGCCAACTCTCTCGATACAATACCGAGGGTTCTGCTTGATCGAATGGAAGTTATCAGGTTATCTGGTTATATTTCAGAAGAAAAATACGAAATAGCAAAACGGTATCTGCTTCCAAAACAGCTTGAAAAACATGGATTGCTTAAAAACGATGTGAAGATTGATAAAAACGGTTTTATGTTTTTGATTCAATCCTATGCACGCGAGGCGGGTGTTCGTAATTTGGAGCGTGTCGTAGAGAAAATATGTCGAAAAACCGCCTCGATAAAGGCGAGAAAAAATAAATTACCGGGTGATAATCTGTCTTATGAGCAAATTCGTGAATATTTAGGTTCGGAGCGTTTTGTAGACGATGAAAAATTTGAAATAGACCGACCAGGGCTTATCAATGGTCTTGCTTGGACCTCCATGGGAGGAGCAATTCTTGTTGTGGAGGCCATATCCATTAAACAGACAAAAAACGCCGGATTAAAACTTACAGGTCAACTGGGTGATGTTATGTCAGAGTCAGCAAATATTGCTTACAGTTTCATAAGGCAGTATTTATCTGAAGACGAAGAGATGGCAAAACTTTTCGATAGCAGCCTGATTCACCTGCATGTTCCGGCTGGAGCAACACCTAAAGATGGGCCTTCCGCGGGTATAACCATGGCATCGGCGATATATTCGCTTGTAACTAAACGGATAGCCAAAAAATCATTTGCAATGACCGGCGAGTTGACACTTTCAGGGAAAGTTTTTCCTATAGGTGGCCTAAAAGAGAAATTAATAGCAGCAAAACGCGCAAAAATAAAAAATATTATTTACCCGTCATTAAATGAGAAAAACCTGGAAGAGGTTCCGGATAACGTAAAAAAAGGATTAAAGTTTTATCCTGTTTCAGAGATTTCAGAGGTTCTGGAGATTCTTTTTCCTAAAAAATAGCAGGAGGGAGAAATGAACATTAGAAATATGATGGAAGGGATTGTATCATCCCTTGTTCTTGAAGTGCTGAAAAAAGAGGAGAGACTAAACGAGTCTAAAGAATATTTTGAAGATATTTGTGCATATGTTTTAAACCGGTTACCCGCTAAATATGTGACAAGTGACAGGGGAATTCTTCATGGTATACTAGAGACAAAATTTTCTGCTCAACAAAAAAGTGATATAATCATGCTTGTTTATGAAGCTATGACAATTATTCATGAAAGGCGTGATAAAAATCATAAACACATTCATATTTCCAAGGGTGCTCCAAACTTCTTCTTTCCTCACCTGCTTGGCGAAGTTTTGGAAAAAACAACTTTTTCCAAAATCCCTGGGGTAAAGGTTACTCTTCTAAAGGATAAGTCGCCGGTAAAAATGGTTTCAGATGGGTGGGATAACCCTTTTCATACAAACAATGTAACAGGCTCATACTATCATTTTTGGCCTTTGTTTGATGAAGAGAGTGATCCTCTGTTAGAACAAAAATTCTTGGTAACTTTTGAGCATGAAAAATTCAAGCCTTTTGAACAAGATATTTATGTTAGACCCGTCTCGTTGACAAGTGGAGCGATAGAAACAAGAATTGTCGCTGTTGTATTACTGGACTTGAAAGAGGGTGAAGATTTGTCGTTTCTTGAATAGGTGATGGATCTTTAACGGTTTTTCTCTTTTATTGCTCTTTCCATCTCCCTCTTGTCTTGCTTTTGCTTTATTGAGTGCCGTTTATCGTAAAGGGTTTTACCTTTGGCTAAGGCGAGCTCTATTTTAGCCTTTCCGTTTTTGAAGTAGAGTTTAAGCGGAACAAGAGTTAAACCCTTTTCCATGATTTTTCCGTAAAGCTTGCTTATCTCTCGTTTGTGTAGTAGAAGTTTTCGCGGTTGTGCAGGATCATGATTAAACCGATTTCCCTGTTCATAAGGAGAAATATTCATTTGCATTATATAAACTTCACCATCCCTGATTCTTCCGTAAGACTCGCTTATATTGACCTTTCCGTTTCGAATAGATTTTACTTCGGTTCCTTTTAAAACAATACCTGCTTCAAAAGTTTCTATGATATCATATTGAAAACGGGCTTTTTTATTTTTTGCAATATCGAATTCTTTCTGTTGGCTCATGGTTTAAAACTAATCTCTTTATAATAAATGGTTTTTAAAAATACTGAAACAAGGCTAAATTATGGAGCCATTACTTGTTATATAGAGTCAATTACAATTTTTTATTCCAAATTGGTAAACTCGTCATGCAATTTGATAATTGAGTAGGCCTAACCTGCGCAATCGGTACCAGCGCAGCCTGTGGAGGCAAGTTGCTGTCTTGTAAAAGTAAAATATAACTAAAATAATGATAATTTCAAAACAACATAACTTTAGAAGTTCATTAAAAAGAGCATAAAAAATGAATTGGTAACTTGCATTAATCAAAACTAATACATATATTGTAGGTAATAATTTGCGAAAATACAGTATTCTTTGTATTTTTTTAATTCATAATTAATTTTTTATAAACTCCTGATACAAAAGGATATTTTCCGAAATGTTGCCAATATGAAAAACATACTTATTGTAGAAGATGAAAAAATTATAGCTCTGGATATCAAAAATGCCGTACAAAAGTATGGATATAATGTTATTGGTTCTGTAACTTCTGGTGAAGATGCGGTCGAGTTTTGTAAACGCTCGTTGCCCGATATAATATTAATGGATATTCATCTTGATGGAGAGATGGATGGTATAGATGCGGCTTTGGCCATAAAAGAAAATCTGGAGATTCCTGTTATTTTTCTTACAGTTTCTGTTGATTCGGTGACCTTAGAGCGTGCTAAAAAAGTTGAACCATATGGGTATATTAACAAACCTGTTAAAGACGTCGAGATATTCACCACCTTGGAGATGGCGCTTCACAAGTTTAGAACCGAACTGAAGCTTAGGCAAAACGAACAATGGCTGTCAGCGATGTTAAACGGAATAGGTGAAGGCATTATCTCGGTTGATATCGACGGTGTGATTACATTTATGAACCGTATCGCTGAAAAGATGACCGGCTGGATTGCTTCTGATGCGATTGGTAAACATAAAAATGAAATTTTGATTAAAGAGAGCGCGGATCAAAAAAAGAAACGGATCGCTTTTGACCGAACTGCCCGTAATTCCCTTCTTGTAATGTTGCAAAACTATATTCTCAAATCGAAATATGGAAAAGAAGTTCCCGTAGATATAAATAATTCTACAATACTTGATGATGACGGAGAAATTACAGGAAATATATATACTATCAGGGACATCACCGAAAGAAAAAAGAAAGAGGAGATCATCCGTAATGCAGCTGAAGAGTGGCGTGTTACATTTGATTCGTTAACCGACAGTATCTTCCTTGTAAATGAGGATGGAGAGGTTATACGCTGCAACAACGAAGCTACTTTGGTTCTTAAAAAAGAATACAATGATATTGTTGGATATTCCGTAAGAAAACTATTTGGCCAATCAGGTGATTATATTTACAGCTGTTTTTTGGAAATAAAGGAAGAGCTAGAAACTCGTATCTTTGAACAGCGTATGGGTGATAACTGGTACGAGGGGAAGTTTGATCCAATAATCGATAAAAAAGAAGAATTCACGGGAGCAGTAATAATACTTTCTGATATTTCTGAAAAGAAACGTGCTCAGCAAGAAATTGAAAAATATAAAAATCATCTGGAAGAGCTTGTAGAGATAAGAACAGAAGAGCTTAAACAGGTTAACAAGGATTTGGAAAACGAGATATCCTTAAGATGGTTAATAGCCGAGCAGATGGTTCAAATGAAAGAGTATGCGGAAGCAGCGAGCAAATCAAAGAGTGAATTTTTAGCGAATATGAGCCATGAATTACGTACACCTCTGAATTCGATTATTGGTTTTGCAAAATTATTGAAGATGGGTATAGATCCTGAAGATTCGGCACAATATATCGGTAATATAATAACCTCGGGAGAACACCTGTTGTCAATGATAAACGATATCCTTAATCTTTCAAAAATGGAAGCCGGAAAACTGAAGATAGAAAGGAAAAAATCGGATATTATTCAGGTCAGCGCTGTATCCATGGACATAGTAAGTATACAGGCAGAAAATAAAGATATTAATCTTAGTATGTCAAGAGAGTTTGAAGAGAGAGAATTGTTCGTTTTCGCAGATGAAAAACGGATACAACAGGTTATGCTTAATCTATTATCGAATGCTATTAAATTTACCGATGCCGGAGGAAAAGTTACGGTTAATATTCGCAAAAACAGTAAAACTTGTTATGTGGATGTAATTGATAATGGATGTGGTATTGACAAAGATATGCAAAAAACAATTTTTGACAAGTTTAACCAGGTCGATAACAGCCTAAACAAAAGAAACGAAGGAACAGGACTTGGCTTGGCTATTTCAAAATCATTAATCGAATCGCATTTTGGCCACTTTTATGTATTAAGCGAGCCAGGTCAAGGAAGCACTTTCACATTTTCTCTACCCGTGTACGATTCAGAGAAACATGAAGATTCACTCTCATCTTTGAAAAATAATTATCCGCAGATATTAAAAGAAAAAAGGCTGCTTTTTATATTAAATTCTCAAAAACAGATTACGACTTGTGTAGAATTTATGACTACAAACGGGCAGGAGTATACTATTTTAAAAAGAAGCACCGTCTCTGGCGAAGCCTTGAAAAAAGATGATATCGGTGCAATAGTAGTCGAGACGGCAGAGAATATTGGGAATGAGCAGAAGTTTGTAGAACTGATCAAAGCAATGAACAATGTTCCGGTTATTGCGATTTCAAGCACTCTTGATATGAACTATAAAGAGGTTTTTTTAAGTATGGGATACGATCTTTTTTATCTTATTCCGGTAGATTATCTGGAGATAGTTAATGATCTTAGTAAAATTTATGGAGAAAAAAGATGAACAACTCAAAACAGGTTTTAGCTCAAGCTGGAACATTTACGGAACCGGTTTTAATTGTAGGGGATAAGGCTGAAAACCAGGCATTGCTGAAGGGAATATGTAAAAAAATAAATGTAGCCTGTGATATAGCCTCAAACGGCAAAGAGGCTTTAGAATTAGTAAAAGACAAGAGCTATGCAGTTTATATTGTGGATTTAATGATGCCGGTAATGGATGGACGTACCTTTGTAAAAGAATTAAAAAAAATATATTCCAGTGCTGTAATAATTATACAAACCGCGCTAGATACACCGGATACAATAATAGAATTAATGAAAAAAGGTGTATATGATTACATAATCAAACCTATTGATCCGGAACTTTTTCAGGAAGTATTGTTAAAATCATTGGAATACAAATACTTGAAAGATCTTGAGCATCAGCAATCGTTAAGTGCCGGTGAAAAAATTAAGGCTCAAATAGATTGGCTAAACTATAAAGAAAACAGAAGACTCTCTGCAAAAGATACTGCGGAGTCAAAGTCTATATATAATGTAAAAACTTCGCTGGCTCAGGGAGCTGGCTTTGGAACACTGATTACCTTAATAGATATCATGAAGGCTTCGGCGATGGAGACCGAGGACGGCAAGATTGCTGTTGATAAAGATGTAGTTGATATGATGATAAGCAATAATGAATATTGTCGTGCGCAAATAGATGGTTTAAATTTTGCGACAAGGATCATGGAAAGGGACTTTGAATTTGAAGATTACTCAATAGGCAGGTTTATTTCCGATCTTCCAAAAATGACCGAGAGAGTAATTCCTTACTTGAAAGAAAAGAATCTGAAGATCACCTATCCGGAACCGACAGAAGACGCAAAATTAAGATTTAACAAAAAAGCTATTTCTCTTGTTGTGGAAGAGATGGTTGTAAATGCATATAAATACTCCAGAAAAAACAGCACAATCAATCTTTTTGCCCGTTTCCGTGAGGGGTATTTCTGGTTTTCTGTAAAAAACAGTATTGATAAAGAACCTTACGGCGGAGTTCCTCCAGAATATGAAAAACTTGTACTTGAACCATTTTTTCGAATTCATCCTCCCGATGAGACAGTATCAAAAGTAGAAAGAATCGGTTTTGGATTGGGGTTAGCGGTTGCTGATTACGTTGCCAAAAAGCATGGGGGAATTTTTATTATTCGTGATGTGAAGGATATGATAAAGAAAGATCCCGAACCTTGTGTTTTGGCGGAATTTCTTTTACCCGTATTTGGCTGAAAATAATTTTTTGGTGATTTACTTTTTTAACGATTTAAACGTCTGTTCAAGTAAATTATCAATTAGAAATTTTTCTCTGAAAAATATGTTAGAGGTCATGGCAGCGTTGTGTTCAAAACCTTCGAGTTCTACCGCCTGAATAAGGGTTAAACCCAACTGGGGGAAAACCCGACTCTCTTTTATGGAATGATTTATGCAGGTGAACACAATGTCCTTCAGTTCGGCAGGCTTTGTATTTGATCCATCCGGCAACCCTAGTTTGTATGAGCCGTTTTTAAGACATATCAAGCGATATCCACGGGCAGATGGAGGTTGCAGTGTTAAGGGTTTATGACCCGATTTAAGCTGAAAAGTCCCACCTTTTGAAGTTAACAACTCCTTTATTGAAATAGATTTATCATCTATGTAGGCAAATGGATTATTCAGTTTAAGATTTTCAATCGCTCGGTGTGTATAATGATACATATGTGCTAGAAATTTGTTAAGTTCCGTTTGTGGTTTTATTGAGGCAAAAATATTCTTCTCTTCATTGAAAATATACACGAACGATATGGATCCGATAGTTTCATAATAAATTGTGATTTCTTCACTTTTAGTGTTTTCGGTAAGATAAGCCAATTTTTCCAGATAGATATCGTTTTGGCTGTATACTTGGGTTGCTACCTCTTTGACTGGTGAAGATGAGAGATGAGAGTAGAAATTGGTAATTGAATCGCATTGTTGAGTGAATATACGTTGCTCTTTTCTGGTTATTATAATGTAATTGTTTGATACTCGTGAAATAAATCGAACATTCTTTTGTTTTGAAAGTACAATATGCATGTATGCTTTTTTAAAAAGCTGATAGATATTTTTTACCATGGCTTTGTAATCATCGTCAGCATAAAAGCAACAATAACTATCAAAAGATGATTTATGATTTACCCCACCTTTTATAACATCAAAAAGAATATCAGTTATTGAATCAGGATCTGTATAATGTTTGTGAAAAGATTCGCCCCAAGAAGAGTGGTAAAGGTGATCTATTGTTAAAATTGAATTTTTTTGTTTAATAAAAAAATTGACTACAATAAGATTAATTAAAGGAAAAGATTCGTGTAAATAATAGCTATTTTTTGCTTTTAGCTCTTTTTTGGAAAATAGATCTGACATAAGGTTCGTAAACCCAATTGTTTCGGTATTGGTGTTGTTTTGGGTATTGATCATGTTTATGCGGGTGACTCCACCTTGGTAAAGCCCGTTAATAGCGGCCCAAGCTAATAGCCTGATTAGTGAGGATTCAATGCGCAGAACAACATTTGATTGGTTTTCAGAAACATCACCAACTTTTTTGTAAAGTCTCCACATAATATTGTTATCTTTATCTTTGTATACATCTACATAGAGGTATGGCTCACAGGAGGTATCGGTAAAGGATATATATCTTTCAATTTTATCTTTTGAAAAGGAAAAGTAACCGCGAATTTTGCGACTTAATAATTTATAATCAGATTCGGAAATTTTTGATTTAAGGTCAAAATTCACAAACTGGCGAGATATTTTTTGATAGCTGATAAGCATAAATCTACGAACCTGGTTCCAGAATTTTGTGACCTTGACAAAATCCCAGTTCATAAAAGAGTCTAGGTCTTCGAGAACGGCATTATTCCATTTCCAGTACTTTGTGTATTTGTACATTTCCAAAGCTTTATATGGAAGCCGGGAGCTGTTTTTAAACGAAGTATATTTAGAAAGTGAAGGATTTATTTTGAGATAAAGATTGATCTTTAGAATTTTTAACGATGATTTGTCTTCTAGAGTTTTGCTGTAATACTGAAATACTTCATAAAACATAAGAAGATATGAGTCCAGAACTGTATTGGATAATTTTCCAGCCAAAACAAGTTTTTTTAACTTGTGACTAATTAACTCAACAGTATCGCTTTCAAGAAGATATTTTTCCAGAACACCAAGTTTTAATATGGACTTAAACGGATTTCCTAGGGACTTTACAATCTGAAAGAGAGCAGCACCGATAAAGTCATCTTTGGTAATATTATGTAGATTCCCGATGTCGATGTATTTATTGTTTCGTTCTTCAGGCGGAAGGGCTGCGAATATTTTTTTATACGATTCATCGTTTGTTCCCAGGGGAACAGCCCACCAAAACGGTATTTTTCCAGCAATAATTATTGAGCTTCTGTAAAATTCATCTTTTAGAAGAGCACCTAGGGTCGAGCCAAAAGCTTCTTCTTCATCCTCATCAAAAATATTCTGTTGCAAGTCGTTGATATCGTTTATAAACAGATGAACTTCAAGACCCAGGTGATGTTCAGCCCAACCTTGGATGTCTTGAACTTTTTTCCTAAAATGCTGTAATCTGTTTTCTGGAACAGATTTTTTGTCAATACAGACCCAAAAGTCAAAATCGGATTTTTTATTATAGGCAATTGTCCCAGCACTTCCAATTAGAGCTATGCATTGGATAAAGGGTTTGGTCTCTTCGGATTTGAATGATATTGTTGGGAAAAGGCTTTTCAGATATTTCTGCGCAGACTCTGAAGGCGAGAAGCCGTGAATGCCGTGAGGAGTAAATTCGTTAACAAAGCCGGGAAGACGGTTTTGATTGGTATGAAGCAGATAAAGCATGCTGTCAAGTATGCGTGCAGTATTTGAAGAGGGCAAAAGAGCTTTAAATCTTTCTACCTTTTTATCGTTAAAGAGGAGAAACGCTTTTCGGTTTTTTTCAAGTATTTCTGTATCCACGTATAAATCCTGTGTTAATTAGCCCATGTGGGCCATAAATATCATTGTTAAAAAATAAATAGAGGTTCCATCTCTATTATAAAACCTTTCAATTGGCAACCTTTAATAAAACTAAAACGTACTTTTCAAAAAAATTTTTTAAACAGTTTTTCAATTGTTTGCAGGAAAATGACTATAAAATTGTAGTTTAAAGGAACTTCAAAAAAAATATTTCGTTATTTAATAAGAGAATATAAGAGATCCATTAAATGATTGGCAAGTATGTTTTTTGAAGATGGTGATGATTTTAGCTTTTTTTCTGTTATAGCTAGTTGAATCAGGTTATTTTTAACAGAATCTTTTGAAAATTTTCGAAGACTTTGTTCAAAAAAAGCCTGTTGGCGCGGTTGAATCGATAGCGTTGATAAGGCTTCGTTTGTTGAATGACCTTTATCTTTTAATTCATAATATGTTTCCATTTGTAAAAGACGATTATAAATCATGCTGATGATTACAAGCTCGTGAGTACCTCCGTCTAAGGTTTTCTGAATAACAGAGATAGAATTTTTATCTTTTTGAAAAATAGAATCTATACATTCAAAAACCGATAAGGATCGATTGTTTTGTATCAGGTGTTTGATATCTTCGATTTCAATTTTATTATTAGAGGTTCCATAAATAATGTTTTTCAATGCGTCGTCAATAATGGCAATATTACGGCCGCAAAGTGAGAGTATAACCGAAGCCCCGTGAGAATCAATGGTTTTGCCTCTCTTCTTTAGCTCGCTTACTATATATTTTAAAAGGTCGTTTTCGAATTTTTTCCAGAAAATTGCACTTTCGAATGGAATTCCTGTTTTTAATAGAGTAGAGGGTATACGGTTGGAATTTGTTTCCAAAATAATCATTATTGAATTTGATGCTCGGTTCAGAATATCGCAAAGAAGTGATATATTCTGTTTTTTTTTCAATACAGCTTCAATTTTTTTAAAAACAGCTGCTTTTTTGCTTTCAAACATGTCTTCAGAAAGTACAAAATCCGCTCCCTTTAAAAAATCATCTGTGTCACAGTAAAAAATCTGCATATTTGGTTGTGAGTCAAAAAAGTTTGTTTTAAAAAGGTTTACGCACTTCTCTTTTTCAGCCTCTTCTTCTCCCAAGAAAAGGAAAGCTCCGGATGGAGAAATTTTTTCATATTTACTGAAAAGTTTGTCTGAACCCTGAATTTTTTCAAATTGTGCCATAAAATTACTTAACTATTTCCCGATTGTTCCGATAAAAATAGAGTAGAAACTCATACTCCTTTGTGTTCCGGTTTCTTGAAAAGGAATACATACTATTTCAAAGCAAACGGGATGCGTCGTCCCGTTTTCTTTTTTTTACATCTTCCATAAATACATGAATGAGATACCATATTTGGTTAAAAACTCTGAGCTGTCAATTGAGATAAGATTAAGAGACAGGCTTTCGCTTCCGCTCTTAATTGTAAAAGCATTTGGATGATAATTACCGGGCCGACTGTAGGTAATAATTGTCGGATTGTTGATTCCAGCACCTTTTTCAGCTGCTTTTACGGCTTCCTTCCAGTAGCCAATATCATCGATAAGACCATGTTCCAAAGCATCAGATGATATCATGACCCTGCCATCAGCAATTTTAAGAAGACTTTTTCTAGTGAGGTTGGGCCTACCTTCCAAAATGACAGTTATAAAGCGATTATACATCGAGTCGATAATTTTCTGAAAAAGTGCTCTATCTTGTTTGGTCATTTTTTTGAAAGGAGATCCCATGGTTTTAGCAGAACCGGATTTAATCGTCTGGTCTTCGATGCCTATTTTTTGTAATAACCCTTCCATGTTTACCATAAAAGCAACAACTCCAATGCTTCCGGTAACGGTTGTTGGATGCGCAATAATTTTATCAGCTGTTACAGACAGGTAGTAACCACCGGAAGCGGCTATTGATCCCATATGCGCTACTATGTATTGGTTACTCTTTTTTTTGTGTTCAGTAATAAGATTATGTATAATATCGCAAGTTGTGACTGATCCACCAGGAGAATCAATACGAAAAATTATTGATTTAATTGAAGAATCCTCTGCTGCTTTATCAAGTTCTTCAGCTACTCTCGAGCTGATATTTGTTTCGGCCGAACCTAAAAAGGTTTTCTTGCTTTGAGAATCATGGATTGTGCCGTTGATGTTTATCACAAGAATTTTGTCTTTCGAACCCTTGACCATAGTTTGCTCTGTTAATGGCTCAATACCTCTGGAAAACGGTATTGAAATACAGCTGCTAAACAGAAATAGAAACATTAATATGTAAATCTTTTTCATTGTTATTGCCCTCTTTATTCAGAAATAGATTATCCTCTGTTTTTCTTACAGCAAATCAACCTCTTTTTGTACTTGACCGCTTTTTGTTAATGCGATTTTACTGTAGAGTAATTTTTATGCTTATCTGGAACTTTTATTTTTTATTAAAGAGAGCTATTATCTTTCCAGGTTTGTACAATGTAGTTAGTTTCCCATTAAATAATTATTTGATTTTGACATCAAGAGGTAATATGGTTCGGACAAGTATACAGGAAGATACAATAGTTAACTCCTTAATCGGTGAAGGCGCCGAATTTAAGGGAGAATTTAAAATAAACGGGCTTTTGCGAATAGACGGTAAATTTACTGGCACTATTGAAACAGACGGAAAAGTTCTGGTTGGTAAGGGTGGTGAGGCCATAACCGATATAGAAGCCAGTATTGTCGTGGTTGGAGGTTCTGTGAAAGGGAATATCTATGCTACCGAAAAGGTCGTTTTATTATCAAGTGGCAATGTAAGCGGAAGCATTATTACTCCCAGTTTAATAATGGAAGACGGTGTTAAACTGGAAGGAAAGTGCACGATAAACAAGAGTCCGGTAAAATAGATGAGAATCGGTCCCGCTTTTTGGCCTGAAAAAAACAAGATCAAGTCTAAAAAAAAAGAGGCTTCCAGCAGTTCTGTTAGCGGATCATCTTTTGCTTCTATTCTTGAAGAAACAGTAGAGACAGAATATAGTTCCTCTATAGAAGAATTGATGAATGATCTTGGAGGTCAGGAAAAAAATCTTCTGGATAATCAGACTCTCGCGGATTTGCAAAAATATAAGAAAACCATTCAGAAGATACTGGAGTTGATTACAGCCGAAGGGTTTGAAACTAAAACGTACCGTCGAACCAGAAGTACAAATCGAACAGATTTCTTTATTGTCAAAAAAATAAACGAGAAACTTTATCGTCTTGCAGCGGCTCTCACTTCTTCGGATAACAAGGCGTTTTGTCTTGTTAAAGAGTGTGAAGATATTCGAGGTCTGATTTTTGATCTTTTACACTAATACAGAAACTTGAAATTTTAAAAGAGATATATTTTTGAATGATATAGTCGGACATTTTAATCAGCTTCAGCATCTTCGGTCGTTGGCTTTTTCACAAAGGCTTCCGCAGACCTTTCTTTTTTGCGGACCTGCAGGCATTGGAAAGCGAAAAGCCGCTGATTTTTTCGCGGCATTGCTTGTATGTCAAAGAAAAGATGAGCCTCCTTGCGGAATTTGCTCCTCTTGTAAATCTTTGCAAAACGGGTCTTCTCAGGACTACATTGTTCTTGAGCCTGATGAAAAAGGACGAATTGCTGTTGGATCTGATAATGAAAACGGAACAGTTCGTTGGTTGACTCATAGATTAACTGAAAAATCTTCAAGTGGTCGATATATCGTAATTATTGATGGTTTAGACCGAATTAGTGAAGCTGGTCAGAATATACTGTTGAAAACTGTTGAAGAACCAGGAAAAGGAGTAGTAATAATTCAGATAAGCTCTTCAAAATCAAGGGTGCTTCCGACAATATTATCCAGATCCATGGTAATAAACTTTCATTCCTTAACAGCCGAACAAATATCTAAAATTTTAAAGACTGATCCAGAGCCTCATTCGTACGAGGATTTGGCCCTGATTGTTTCGGGAGGATCCGTTTCTGTGACAAAGGATCTTATTGAAAAACAGATACTCCCTCCCATACTTGATATAGCTAGTGCTATTCGAGAAACAGTTATAAATAAAGCCGTATTTAATGAGAATTTATCAGAATTTGATGCTTATAATGGTGATTTTGGTTTGTACGACATTCTTATTAATATGTTCCATTATAACATTAAACTTGTTATTGAAAAAAAATTGCAGTATAACAGATATGTGGAAAAATTTTATATAGATGATTATGTACTTTTGCAAAGATTAATAAAAAGGCTGCTTCAGTTAAAAAATGATTTAAAGTTCAATGTGAATTCAAAATATGCTTTAAAAGCCGCTTTATACGAAATGAGTGAAAATATTTAGCTGGTTACACAGGTGTAAAGACTCAATTATTATCAGTAATTGCTAATATGGATTTTCGCTAAAAATCTAATAAGTTTATATGGTTGTTGTTAACGGAGATAATTATGGAATATACGTGTCTTAAAATGCGAAAAAACGATGTAATTGAGTTTGTTGAATCGAATAATATATTCTTAAAAGCAGGAAGTGTCTGCATTGCTGAAACTGAACATGGAACAGACATGGGTACTGTTCTTGAAATTAGAAAACGCATAGATATTGATCCGGCACACGTGAAGGGAAAGGTTTTAAGAGCAGCTGAAAAGGAAGATTATCTTGAGTTACCAAAAATCGAAGAGATGGAAAACAAGGCTTTTGAAAGTTGCCGTCAAAAGGCTAAAGAAAAAAAACTGGAAATGAAGTTAGTTGGAGTCAAGGCTGTATTTGATAAAACAAAAATCATATTTTATTTTGTTGCTGAAAATCGTATTGATTTTAGAGAGCTGGTCCGAGATCTGGCTGCTGTATATCGAACCCGTATCGAGATGAGACAAATTGGAGTTCGTGATGAATCAAGGATGATCGGTGGATACGGCCCGTGTGGCAGGTCGTTGTGTTGCACAAAATTTCAGGGAAATTTCGCCCCTGTTTCCATAAAAATGGCAAAAGAACAAAATCTTAATCTGAATTCTTTAAAGATATCGGGAACTTGCGGGCGGCTATTATGTTGCCTTGATTATGAGTATGAAGTATATAATATGTTAAATAGTGAGTTGCCTCAACAGGGCACCAAAATAAAAATTCGTAATCAAGAATATACTGTTGAATCGGTTGATACTTTAAAAGAATCTGTCAGAATATATTTCGAAGGTGCTTTTTTAAGCATAAAAAAAAGGGAATTATCTTATAACGGAAAATCATACAGTGTAACAAATGAAGTGATAGAAAGAATAACACATCATGATGAAGAAACTGAAGATAGTTTTGGCTTATAAATAATGTTTACAAGTAATGATTAATTCCGGGTTTATCATATTAAGGTATGTTTCGAAAAAGGGGTCAATTTTACTTGTGAGAGCCGGTTTGATTGCTATGGCAATCTTTATTTTTACATTATATGAATCATGTACCACTATATCGATATTAAACCTAGAGTTTATTGAAACTGAGGAAATATTACAACTGAAAAATTCTGAAGACCTCATCGGTGTAGAAGAAGTTGTTGATCGAGATGCTGTAAAAAATGTACAACCGCGTATTGTTGAAAGAAACAATAAATACAGTAAACAGCAATATGAAAAATCGATAGAGAAATCAAAACGAAAAATTATGATAAATAATTGCCCTGCTCAATTTGCCGAACCTGATTGATTTTTTGTGTAGTTATTAAATGATAATATGATCTTGAAATATCAAAAGCATAATAAAAGGAGATTTTATGACGCGTAATCCATTAATGTCTTATGTTGTAATAAAGATAGCAATACTAAATATAATATTATCATTGATTTTGGGGTTTAATACTCCTTTTGTAACAGATTATTTAGCCTTAAATCCGGTTAGTGTCTTTTATAAAGGTTATGTTTGGCAAGTGATAACTTACATGTTTGGTCATTATAATTTTATGCATCTTTTTCTTAACATGTTTGTTTTGTTTATGTTTGGGATGCAGGTAGAAGAAGCAATGGGTAAAAAAAAGTTTCTGTTCTTTTACCTTTTTTGTGGTATTGGCGCTGGTTTAATAATTTTTGTTACTAGCTTAATTGCTTTATATCAGACAAATGTATTAGAATATACTCTTGGCGCTTCAGCAGCTGTTTATGCTGTTTTCGTTGCGTTTGCTTTTTATTACCCTGATGCCCAGATTTTGTTGTTTTTTGTTATACCCATCCGGGCAAAATATATGGTTCTTTTGTATATCGGTTTTGATCTATATTCATATATGTATCAAACCGGAAATATTTCACATACAGGTCACATCGGTGGAGTAATTTTTGCATTGATATATTTTCTGATTTGGGGCAGATCTTCAAGAAGAGGTATCGTTTCAAAACTGGTTAACGAGGTCACCAAAAAGAATAACGAAATAAAGGAAAAGACTGCACTGGAAAATGAGACTCAGATGAAAAAAGAGATAATTTCAAAATTGAGAAAAAATAGTAATGTTGAACGACTGACTGAAGATGAATACCAGTTTGTAAAATACTGCCATATTATGAATGATGAAGATATTAATTACGAAGGTGATATTCTTACTTTTAAGGAGATATCAAATAAACAATTTATTACCGAAGTTCGCAAACTTATAAAACTTGATTAAACAGTAATAAAATTTTTCATCTCGTCTTCAAAAATATTTCTTTTCAGTTTCTGGCTAATGCTCATCTGTTTTTGAATAGTCTTTTCAACAAACAGTTTGTATTCCGAAGATTTTGAATCGAAAGGCTTATGTAAAAAGTTTAAATAAAGTTTCTCGCACTCTTTTGCTATAAATAAACTTTCATCGGAAAATAAACTATTTTTGAATAAATCCCAGACATAGTCAACAGCAGTATCTGAAGGATGTGACATATCATCTTTATAAAAACGGTAATCTCTTAATTCTTGCGTAATTATCTCAAACGATGGGAAGTACCAGACTGAATCAATCTCAGATATTGCTTCGTAAATAGCACTTATAAGGGAAGCTTTACTTCGCATGTTGTCAACCAGACCGTTTGCATTGTGAATTACGGGACTGACTGTAAATATTATTTTAACTTTGCTGTTTGTTTCCCTAATAAGACTTATAGTGTTTATGATTGAATTTATTATTTGATTATGAGACAAAAAATATTTTGAAAATTCCGTGTTAGGAATTTTATGACAATTGCCAACTGTAATCCCACTCTTTATATGTTTGTAACATAATGAGCTTCCGTAAGTTATAATTAAAACACTACAATTCTTGATAAATTCGGCACTGTTTTTTTGGTTTGTAATAATGGCGTTTTTTAAAGAATTTATATTTTCTGCATTAACAGAAGAGTGGTTAAGCAGAGAATAAAAAATTCCATTATTTTCATGAAATTCTGATAAACTGTCCGGTTGAACATTGTGAATAATTCGTTCTATTGATGTTTCAATGGAAACTGGATTAAACAAAATACCCGAAGGATTTTTTAAAACCTGAAAACCGTTTACATGCAATCTATTTGCAATTTCTTCACTAAAACATGAGCCAGAGCTGAAAATGGAGTCTTTATGACAAATTGTGAAATTGAAATCCGGAAGTTGAACTAAAGATCTAAAAAGCTTCATTGTAAAACTTCTCCTTTAGGTTCCAGAAAAACAAGCCGTAAACGGTTAAAAAAAAGTTGAACCAAATAAAATCCGAAAAATGAGAAAATGTATATTGTAAAATATAGAGCGTATAAAAGCGATACAGAATAAAAAGGAGAGGAATCGAGTTTAGAAAAATGATTTATAGCAATTTTTGAAGGTATAAAAAGTATAAGTATTAAAGATGTTCCGGTTATAAAGCGTATTGTTCCTGCAAATCTGTATCTGTTATAACGTATTGAATAGTTGTCTAATAGCTTAACTGCTCCACAACCAGAGCCCGCAAAAAAAGCGCTACCAGTGAAAACATCCTTTCCTAGTAAAAAAACATTTGATGAGACGAAATCATTAAAAATCATCATATTGCTTAGAGCACCAAGAGTTATTAATAAGGAAAAAATGGTTATTGTAACCATTTTGAACTGTGAATTCATTTTTTGAAAGTGCTTAATAAATTGAGTGTTTTGGAATTTTATACTGAATAGCCAATAAATGTATCCTATAAAAAAACCGACAATTACCTGACTTGTCCAGTGAACACCTAAGTATATTCTTGATAAACCCATTATCAATAAAAAGATAAGTATAAGTAATTTCAAAATATTGTTTAGAATTTTTTTATTTGCGAATAACCAAAGAACCATTGCAGATTGTGAATGTCCCGAAGGCATTCCATATCCAATAAAGCGATTAACATTTAAATAATTTCTAACTGAATCTTCAACCTCGAAAGGACGTGGTATACGAATTCCGATTTTCAAGATGCTATTAACCACGAAAGAAAAGGATATAAGCAGGGTAATATTTACTGCGAGTTTATAATCGAAATAGAATAGAACAATGAGTATTAAAAGTATGTAACCGTTTGATGAACCTATAAAATCCATGAATTGGCTAACAGGTAATAAAAAAGATGGAAAGGATTGAATAACCTGTGTAAGATAAATGTCAATTTGATGCATAAGTTCCTCGTAAAAATATTATGGTAATCTCAATTGATTAACTTTTGTTGTTCTTATTCTAAGCAATTGGCTTTTAGCGCAAGAGAAAAAACCAACGTGTAATACGAAAACTTTATATAATTATAAATAATAACCGCTATCTTCTAAAAATGGCGCTTTCAAAGTTCTTTTATGCTCATCAAAGACAGTAATAATTATTTTTTACAATTGTATAAAAAAGTTCAAGACATTCTAAATGATAAAAGTTAATTATCAGAGATTACACTAATATAGTTGCCTTTTGGAAAGATTATGGAACATTATAAAGTTTGTGTTAAGACACCCTTGGGAATTCTTGAAATAATCGAGAGCAATAACAAAATAAACTCGGTACGTTTCAAGAATAAAAATGAAGATATTTTGAACAACACACCTCTTTTGACTGAGGCAAAAAAACAAATTGAAGCATACTTTAAAGGAAACCTTTTTAAATTTGATCTTCCATTGCATATTGAAGGAACAGTTTTTCAGAAGAGAGTATATAAGTCTTTGCAAATGATTGAATATGGCAAAACCAAAAGCTATGGCCAAATTATTGATGCTGAAGAGAATGCAGATTTAGGAGAAATAAAAAACAACAAGAGTAATCATTACGCTCGAGCGGTTGGAAGAGCTGTGTCAAAAAATAATATTTTGATTATTTTACCTTGCCATAGAGTTATTAATACTAATGGGACATTAGGAGGCTTTAGTAGCGGATTGTGGAGAAAAGTATATTTGTTAAATATGGAAAAACAATATTTCTGTAAAATATAGAAGTTCTGTCAAGTGAAGAAATGAAGAACTCATTCATGAAGCCCTTTTTCATTGGAAAACAAGCGTGAAACCAGAGACACTGTTTTAGATATAAGCATAATAAGACAAAGAAAAATCCAGTACAGAAATAGATCTTTATTTAACGCAAAAAGCACAGAACTGATCATAATCGTTATCATGATTTTTAGCAAACCGGCTTTTTTGTTCAAGGTAGCTTTCTTCTTGTTTTTTTTATAAGATATTGCCTTCGATAGGGCTTTATAAAGCATAGGATCATGTTTTTTTATACTACTTTTAATTAGTAATTGCCGAGATGCTCTTTTTTTATTGTTATACGCCATTTTAAGAGCTGAATGAACTAAATAATAAACATCTGAAGAACTGTGAGTCAGCACATCTTCTAAAACATAGGCATCTTTTTTAAAACCATTATTATACAAGATTATTTTGAAGTGAGTTAACAAAACAAAAAGGTTGTCGTTATCAATATTAAAAGCTTTATTTATATACTGTTCGGTTTTGTTGTCGTTACCGATTATGTACAGTAAAAAGGCATACGATGCATAGGCTTCAACGTTATCAGGTCTTATCTTTAAAACATACTTGTAAAACTCTTCGGCTTTTTTGAAATAGTTTAACTTAAAATAGATTCTTCCGGCTAGAAGAAAAATGTCAAAATCAGTATCTTTATAAATCAGTGCTCTTTTTATCGATTTTAATGATTCATTATAATATCCAAGTAAATATTGCGATTTTGCCATCAGATAAAACACGTATCCGTTTTTTTCCTTTTTGGATATTGTCTCTGTTAATGCTAAAACAGCATTATAATCTTTGTCGACAAGATGTTTTCTGATTAATATTTTCTCTTTTAGGTTCACGGATCCTAGTTTAACTTTATTATTATATCGACACGGCGGTTTCTTTTTCTTCCTTCAGCCGTATTGTTTTTTTCAATAGGAAATTTCTCTCCATGTCCTATATAAGATACTTTGTCATGCTCAACTTGATTAATAATTTCGTTAGCGACATTTGATGCTCGCTTTTCTGATAATTGCTGATTATAATGAGGGTTGCCAGTATTATCCGTATGGCCTTCTACGATAATCTCTCTGTCGGGATATTTTGCTTTAATCACAGTCAATACATCATTTAGTATTTTACGTGTTTCTGGCTTAATGTTTGCTGAGTCAAAATCGAAAAGAACTTCTCCCAAGCGAATAATAAGTCCCTTTTCGTTTTCTTCAATAGTAATATTCTTATCTTTAATATCTTCTTCAAGTTCATTTTTTTTAATGGTTTTTTCTTCTGGAGTAATAAATGGATAAATTGTATGTTTTGTGAGAATATTCATTTTCCATTCATAAGTGGTTGTTATACCGCTTTGATTAAAAATAAAAAGAATATGATATTTGTTAAAAAAATCGAGAGGCCGGTTATTTGTAATGTCCCATTTGATTATTCCTTTGTCGGTACCTGTTATTCTTAACGGAAAGTCTTTTGGTACGGATCCGGGTTTAATATCTTGATTTATCAGATATGAATATTCTATATGCCCTATTGTAATAGGACCTGATTTTACAGTCTCTTTTAGTGTATACTTAACCGGCATTGTAATTGAAAAAGGTACGCTAAAAGTATCTATAATTATTTCGCCATCCATTGTCCAGGATTCTCCAATATTTACTTTTTTATCGGGAAATCCAGGAATGTGGCGTAAATTAGGCATTAAAAATTCTTTTGGTACTTTGAAATTTCCATTATCCTTGATCCAAAATGATGAACTGTTTTCGTCAGTTTTCTTAAAAGTTGGTTCGTTTTTCATTTTTGTGAATACAGAAAAGGTGCCGTCAACATTGAACAAGTTTCCATTATCTTTTTTACAGGTAAGGTCAATTATATTTCTTTCGGAATATACAGCATTAGTTTTAGCATTAATGTAAGATTCAACTTCGGCAGTTTTTAGAACTTCAAGACGATCGCCTTCGTTAAGTTTCCATTTCAAATTAACCGGATCGGCTTTGAGAGAATTAAAAAAAAGTAGTAGAATAAACAGGAATTTTTTCATAATATACCTCAATAGATGTTCGGATTATATATTATTGGAATTAAACAGAACAGAACAAATTTCTTAAAATAAGGTAAAAATGTGAAAAAAATCTGGGTTTTTATTCTTTTTATCTCTCTTACAGGATGTTTTTCTTCCTCGGATAAGGATATTTATCACTATAAAATCGATGGCTTGGTTAACAAGGGTACCTGGACCATTATGATATATATGTGTGCTGATAACAATTTAGAAACATACTCACTTTTGGATGTTCAAGAGATGGTAGAAGGGTTTAAAACTGATAATGGATATCAGATTATAATAATGTTAGATAGGGCTGATGGGTCAGTACAAGGAAGTACGAACGAAATTGGTCCTTTTGAAGAGAATTTTTCTGATACAAGACTTTACATGCTGGTTGATAATGGAATAAAAAGACTTTCAGGAAAAGATCATTTTCCTGAAATCACTACTTCTGGGGCTTTTGAAGCTGACATGGGAGATCCTGAAAATCTTAAAAAATTTATCACATTTTGTAAAAATGAATACAAAGCTGATAAATATGCCCTTTTTTTCTGGAATCATGGAACGGGTCCTCGTTCTTTTTCTAATAGCTTACCTGAACAAAGAGCAATATGTGTTGATTATGGAGCAAATGATTCATCTTTAGGTACTGGTGAAATAAGTGCATATCTTTCAAAAAATGAGAGCGTAGAGTTAATAGGTTTTGATGCCTGTTACATGGGTTCTCTTGAGGTTGCCTATCAGTTTGCTCCGCAGCATGAGGGATTTTCAGCAAAAATAATGGTAGCTTCAGCAGATGAGGAATGGGCGCCAGGTTGGAACTATAAATATATATTAAACAGATTGTC
Organism: Spirochaetota bacterium; assembly: GCA_035447445.1. Taxonomy (GTDB): domain Bacteria; phylum Spirochaetota; class UBA4802; order UBA4802; family JAFGJZ01; genus JAFGRW01. The sequence continues at coordinate 29,992 of DAOTGZ010000007.1, forward strand.
CAAACAGAATGGTGATAGATATATTAATGAAAAAAATTATGTTATTGAAGAAACCGAAAATAAAATAATTTACAATCCTTTGAATATGAACGCTGCAGATTTTGCTTCAATAATTGTCGAGGAATACTATGCCGCAGTAACAGAGCAGGATGCTTTTGATCAGGTTTTTGCGGCTTATAATCTTTACAATATTTATGAAATAAAAAATATTTTTGACTCATATTCTGGAAAAATATCGTTAAATAAAGAAGAAATAGTTAATAACCGAAATAATTTTGTACACTATTTCAATTTTGATTCTGATTTTGGTCAACTTGAGACTCCTTTTTTTGATTATTATGATATTGTTAACCATCTTGAAAAGAATTTGATTATTGTAAAAGGGGATTTGAGCAATGCGGTTGATGAGGCTGTTCTTTTTTCTTTTGCCGGATCAAGTTTAAGGCATAAGGGATTTGTTAATGGGTGTAGCGGATTATCTATTTTTTTTCCTGATGGGGATACTCTTTTTGACAATGGCAATGAATATTTTTCGTGTTGGGACTATCAGTGGTGGTACAGTCCGTTTGTTTTGGAAAACAGTGATGGTTATGGCAATCTGTATTGGTGTCGTGATAATGCTAGCGAAGGTAATGGAATTGTAGAAAACTGGTTCGAAATTTTGGAATACTGGTTTGGAGAGGAAAGTTTAAATGAAAACAACTATATATATTAAGAATGCTGGTTTTATGTTTATAATTGTTTTGTCGATATTAAGCTGTAGCAAAGGATCAAGTGTTGTGCGAGGTAAGTCAGATGGCGGAAAACTTAGAAAAGTTGAACATTGCAAAACTTTTAATTATGAAATAGTCATGGTTAATGATAAAAAACAGGGTGTTATAAGTATAGATGGTCAACAATTTCCACAAATATTTATTTTTGTTCAAGATAAAGATCACGCTTACCTTTTTGCCTATGATTTAAAAAAAAGTTCTGTTTTGGGTTACAACAAAACTGACAAAATCAAAATTAAAAATAGTGATACGAAGATTACGGATGAAGAGTTGTCGAGGGGTTGGTACCTTGGATCCAATTTTAAAGTAGGTACTCCTCTTTGTTGGATTTTTGTGCAGTGGAATGGAGGTAGCGCTTTTATTAGTTCAGAAGGTATAAATGAAATTATCTCTGATGAGCCATTTAATTCAATTTTTCCACTAAGTATAAGAAACAAGAATTTATACTAAATATATGCTTTGATTTTATATCAAAAATGTAGATATTCTTGTTATCAACAAGAATTAAACATACATAAAGAACGTATTGATAGGATATAATATTCAATTAATTGTAAATTAATGAAAATTTACTTGATTTTCTTCGCGTTCTTTATTATTTGTAATGCAACTATCTAAATTAAGGAGTAAAAAATGAAAAAAGTTCTTTTATCTCTTGCTGCATTATTTTTGGCAGTTGCTTTCGTTTCTTGTGGTGCTTCAGTTCCAACAGAAGTAGATGTTATTGAAGGGGACAGCCCTGCTGCAATCGCAGCAACTATTAACAAGACTTTAGAGCCTGTAGTTATTGATGGTTTTGCTTTCAATAGCGCTCGTGTTCCTAGTCTTATGGTAGTTTCTGGCATCTCTAGTGTTGTTATGTCTGCACAGAAAAGCGTTCCAGCTGGTTTCGTTCTTACTGTTGAAGGTCACAATGACAAGTTCGAAGGCAAAAGCGCCATTGGACATCGTCGTGCGAAAGCTGTAATGTATGAGCTTCGCGCTCTTGGCATGGATCTTGGTAATGTTAGAGCTGTTAATAGCTATGACAAAAAACTAGTTCCTGAAAAAGATGCAGGTGCGCCTCTACAGCGACGTGTAACTTTTAGAGTAGTTAAAAAGTAACTGTTCTTAAGTAGATAGTTATTTGTTATTTCTATTGGAGAGGGCAGTGCCCTCTCTGATATTTTCTTAAAAATTCGCGTTGTTTTGATGTTCTGATTTTTTAAGAGTGCTGTGTTGTTATATTTATAAATAGGCTTAAGTATTTTTATAGATGCAAATATAAAAATAGAAAATAAATTTTAAAACTGTTTTAAGGAGAAGTTTATGAAAAAGTTATTTTTAATGGCTTCAATTGTTTTGATGACTGTTGTGCTTGCTTCTTGTGGAGCCACTGTTCCGTCTCCAGTTGAAGTAACTGCGGAAACTCCGGACGAAGAAATTGCAAAAGCTTTAACAGCTACTTATCTGTCTGCTCTTGTAATTGATGAGTTTACTTTTGGTGATCAAATTGCTGATCTTACAGAAGTGGAAGTTGTGTCTAAAGCTGTAAATGCTTGTCTTGCAGATGCTACTTTTCTTGAGCTGAACAAGAAAGGCTACAAGCTTTATGCTGTTGGTCATGCTTGTAAGTTTGGTTCAAGAGGCGCAAATATGCAAATGGGTCTTAAACGTGCCCGTCAGGTTGTGAACGAGCTTAGGGCTCTTAACGTGAATGTTTCGCTTATGGGTGCAAAATCTTTAGGTGATACAGTAATGACTGATTCTGAAGCTGCTGGACATCCTAAGCAGAGAAGAGTTACATTTGCTGTAGCTAAAAGATAATTATTTTATTTAGATAGTTTTGATATAAAGGGCCTTCATTTTGAAGGTCCTTTTTGTGTCAAAAAAACCTGAAATTTGAATTAATTGTCTTGACCTGCGAAAGGGTGCATAATATTTTTGCTCTGAAATTGAC
>DAOTGZ010000008.1:0-30867 GCA_035447445.1 Spirochaetota bacterium
AATGACGGTAACAGTAATGCTTTAATCATCTCTACTGACGGTACAGTAAGCCCTTCAAACCCTATGCTGCCGCTTATCTCACCATATCTTGAACCAATTGTCTCTACCGGAATTTTCAATAAATATACAATGCTGGTAAAAATTATAACACAAACCAGAGCTCCCGGAACACGAGGAATTTTTTTTCTAACAAGCAATATCACACAAATTGTCATGACACCAATAGAAGCAGAATAGATATTAATTGTAGAAAGATGTTTTAAATAGGATATCCACTGCCCAGCAAATTCTGCTGGTAAATCGTCAATTTGCATACCAAAGAAATTTTTCATCTGAGTCGAGAAGATTATAAGCGCAATAGCACCTGTAAATCCAGCAATCAGATTGTAAGGTATATACTTAAGAAGATCACCCATCCGCAATGCGCCCATTATTATAAGCATAATTCCGGCCATGGCTGTAGCAGTTAATAAACCAGTTATTCCGTATTGAGCATTAATTGAAAAAACAAGAACAATAAATGCTCCTGTTGGTCCCCCTATTTGTACGCGACTTCCACCAAGAAACGAAATAATAAAACCCGCTACAATTGCCGTAATAATGCCACGCTCCGGAGATACTCCGCTGGCAATTGCAAAAGCTAAAGCCAGTGGTAACGCAATTATTCCGACAAGAACTCCCGACTGAATGTCTGTTATGATTTGTTTTGCGGGAATACCTGACTTAACAAGTGAGAATAATTTTGGGACAAACTGTTGGTTCATATTGCACCTCATACAACCATATATAATCACAATGGTTTGTTAAAAATCTTGTTAAAACCTCAAATAATTTTCTTTTCAACAAAGTGCATATGTAAAAAGTCTAGCTACTTTTCATTCATAAAAAGTGATACAGGACAAATGAACAATGTAACTTGTGAAAAATTTATCTATGTTATTGGCAACAAGATTATTAGTTATAAAAAAAGATCAGCCTAAGCTGATCTTTACATACATAAACGCGGTTCATATTTGTACAATGTTTTTTGAGTAAATATTTCAATTGCAAAAAAAATGTTTTGCAAACGATTGCTTGTTTTACTATTTCCTGGAAACAATCATTTTATAATGAACCAAGAATCTCTTTTTTCTTTTGTTCAAATTCTTCTTTCGAAATAAGCTCCATATCCATCATCTCTTTTAATTTCTTCAACTTAGCAGTCGGGTCACCTGAATCATTTGAAACCTGAGGCGAAGACTGCTGACTTCCCATCATACCGGCCATCATCTGTCCCATGCCCATTCCTGCACCCATACCCATACCAAGTCCGGCACCACCGCCCTCATTTTGAGCAGCAAGTTTCATAGCTTCGAGCTTTTGCTGATCCGCATAGTTCATACCAACACGCTTTAAAGCTTCTGCTTCTGCAGTCATATCAGCTATGCGATTAATACGTTTCATTGTATTATCATCAAAACTTGTTCCTTCGATTTTAAAATCGATAATTTCAAAACCAAGATCAGAAAACTCTTTAAGCAGTCGCTCTTTAATTCCTGCAGATATCTCCTGTCGCTCTTTATCTATATCAGAATAACCGAATCCAGCCTCGGCAAAATAGTCTGTCAACGGCTCTATAATCTTAGAGCCCATAACATCACGAAATTGAGCTGTTGTGTACTCGGTGCCTACACCCATAATATTGCAAAAGAAATGCCCAGGGTCATTGATTTGAAAGGCGTAATTTCCATATGCACGCAATCCAACCTCAAAATTATATTTTGGATCCATATATTTTATTACACTGGGAGTTCCCCATTTCTGGTTAAGAATCTGTGTTTTCTTATAAAAATAGATACCTACCTTATGCTCACTTTCAAACTTTTGCATAAACTTGCTGATTGTTGTCCAGAAAGGTATATTTGCTGTTTTAAGCTCAACAATACCCTCTTCTTCAAAAAATGCCTCTACTTTACCCTCATATACAAAAATACACCCTTGTCCGGGGTTAACTATCAGCTTTGATGCATTTTTAATCTCGTCTCCATCAGAACTCCATCGATAAAAAATAATGTCTTCAGACGGATTATTCCATTCAATTACCGAACGTAATTGCCCTTTTGCCTTATCCCATAGTCCCATTTTTTTTCTCCTGATTTATTCAGATAACGGATCGAATAGATAAGTAGTGATCCTTTTTTTAGTGAATAACTATCAGATAACATATAATCATGGAGTCAGTCAAATATTAATTAACAATACTTGCCCTAAAAATTATTAACTGCTATATCTGTTAAGAAGGAAGGGGCCATTGATATGGATACTTTAAAACATTGATAAAAACCAAAAGGGAACTTCGAAAAATTAGCTGAAAATTTTAAACTAATAGTGTATCTAGCTAATCGTAAATTTTAAAGTTCCCTTAGTGAATATCTGGTTTTTTATCAAGATTAAATATTGAAAAGTGGTTAAACAGCAGTGTACAGAAAAATCGGGATAATATCAACGGTCCAAACGGCTCATCCAAAGATTTTCCCATGTTTCAGAATCTTTACGCTCAAGAGAACGTCTATCGGAAAGAAAATAACAAATAATCCCAAAACCAACCAGAAGGCTTCCTCCGGCAATAAGCAGTATAGTCATCCAAAACCTCTCATAACAAGACAAACTGATAACATTACAGATGTTCAAATAAATCCGCACAGGTTTGCTGTCAAGCATTATGAAAAAAAATAACCCTTTCGGGCTATTTTGTTTTATCAAGACAGGAAATCTCTAAAATACAAATCATAAGGCATTATTGGCCAAATTATACTTCCGGTCTTAACAGCGGAAAAAGAATTGTATCCTTAATAGAAGCAGTATCGACAAAAAGCATAACAAGCCTGTCAATACCGATACCTAGCCCCCCTGTTGGAGGAAGTCCATACTCAAGAGCAGTTATATAATCATCATCAACCATCATTGCTTCATCATCACCCTTGTCTCGCATTTGAGATTGGCCTTCAAATCTCTCTTTTTGATCAAATGGGTCATTCAACTCGGTAAACGCGTTGGCGATCTCGCGACCCGCTATAAAAAGCTCAAATCTTTCAACATAATCAGGATTATCCTCAAAAGATTTTGATAACGGAGATAATTCTTTGGGGTAATCGATTAAAAAAGTCGGGTTTTGAAACGTTTTCTCTACACGTTCGCCCAAAACTTCATCAGCGATTTTCCATATTCCCATGGACTCATCAGTTTCTATTCCAACAGATTTTGCAGCGGCTACAGCTTCCGAAGCAGTTTTTATAAGCGAAAAATCTAATCCTGTTACCTCTTTTATGGCATCTACAAACCTTACCCGTCTCCAAGGTCCCTTTAGGTTTATGGTCTGTCCCTGATAAGGTATTTCGGTACTTTCAAAATACTCTTCTGCCAATCCTGTAAAAAGACGCTCTGTTAAATCCATCATATCCTTATAATCAGCATAAGCCTGGTAAATCTCGACCATAGTAAACTCAGGATTGTGTCTGGTATCTATTCCTTCATTACGAAAATTTCTATTCATCTCAAAAACACGTTCAAAACCACCCACAATTAAACGCTTTAAATAAAGCTCGGGAGCTATTCTTAAATATAGTTCAAGATCCAGTGTATTGTGATGTGTTATAAAAGGTTTAGCGGCGGCACCACTAACAACCGAATGCATCATTGGAGTCTCTACTTCTAAAAACCCATCTGTTTCAAGAAAACGCCTAATAGATGAAACAATACGGCTACGTAAAAGAAAATCTCTTCGTGTTTTTTGATTAACTATCAAGTCGACATATCTTCTTCTATATTTTAACTCTGTATCTGAAAACTCGTCAAAGACCTGACCATCCTTTTCTTTTACAACGGGCAAAGGTTGTATACACTTGGAAAGAAGAACCAGTCTTTTTACTTTAATAGACATTTCACCTTTTTGAGTTAAAAAGGTCTCACCTTCTATCCCGACATGATCACCCAAATCATGAGTTTTATATAGGTTATACCCCTCCTCACCCATTAAATCTCTTGCCGCATAAAACTGAATTGAACCCGAAAAGTCCTCAACATTTCCAAACGATGCTTTACCCATGACCCTTTTGGATTTAATTCTTCCTGCTACAACTACATTAACAGGTTTTTCGGCATCAAAAGCCGCTCTTACATCGGCAATTTTATCTTTACGCTCAAAACGGTTAGGGTAAGGATTTACACCGCTTTCACGCATTTTCTTTATTTTTTCTATCCTTTGTTCTCTTATATCAGCCGGTTTCTCACTCATTACAAAGTACCCCTTATCATAAATACAAAATTAATCTTAAATTTCTCAGATTTAATGTATAACTTATCCATCTGCAAACACAATTTTATTTCATAAAACCCGTTTTGACTTAAAAGCTATTATTTAAACAAATAGATCTCATAAAATAGCGACATTGTCTCCATTGTTGAATAATTAATCCATATTTTATTCCGTATTTTTAATTGCAAGTTAATAAATATCTTGAATTATTTCTAAATATAAATACCCTTAAGTTAGTTACAATAAAGGAGATCATTATGAGTAATATTTTAAAAGACATTGGCGAGTTATTTATTTCGGCTGGAGACGAAATCGAGAAAAAAACCCATTCTTTTAAAGAGAAGCATCAGGAAGATTTTGACAAGTTCAAAACAAATGTTAAGCAGGGTAAGGAAGATTTTCAGAAAAAATTCAAAGATGAAGTATCATCTGCCAAAGAACGTCTGTCGGATGCGTTAAGCAATTTTGGTTCTTCTTCAAAAAAAGAGATCGACGAGCTAAAAGCTAAACTGGATGAATTGAGCGCAAAACTTGACGAACTTTCAAAATCCGATGGTAATAACAGTTAACAACCAGAAGATTCTAAAACGGCCGATCAAAATGCAATATCTTGTTTATAAATTGATATCTTTGCAATCTAAGATATTCAAGTGATTTGTCAGTTTATACTGATATTATTTTTTAGTTAAAAATTTCTGAATACTCCTGTTTACTTCAAAAGATAGCAGTTCAAACTCTGGAATAATTAATATTTTTACCAGATAAATTTCTACAAGCAGTTCATATATTTACAAATCTAATTACGCAACAATGAATCATACAGTTCTGAAAAAAACTTGTCAAATTCGACACTTTCCAATTAAATATCAACTGGTTTTATTATTAAATTCTCTATTGTTACCTAGTTAACATTTTTGATCAACTGATAATAATGGAATTTCAGCAAATGCAATTAGCAATTTCTTTAGATTTTTCTATCATAAGTTGTCCGACAACAATTCAATTGGAGAGTTATTATGCGAAGATTTAAACTTATCATATTTATTATGCTTTCAACTTACTGCACGACATTGCTTTCAGAAGAAACAGACTTGGCTGCCGGTATCAGACTTGAAGCTGGAAAAGACGGCAATTATGGTGCAACAGCCCGTTATAAATTAGGTGAGCCTTCTTACATTGAAGGACTTTTCCTTTTCAATGAAGAAGGTTTCGAAATTTCTGCCCTCTATGAATTTCAAATAAGGCCTGAATTTTTCCCTGAAAGTTTATTCCTCTTCTTTGGAGGAGGTGCCCATATAGGTTTCTGGGGGGAGGATGACCCAACTGTTTTCGGCCCAGACGGGATTGTTGGAGTTTTATACTCTGCAAAAGACTACCCCATTAATTTTTCTCTTGATTGGCATCCTCTATATAATATAGTTTCAGAGAAAAAAAAGCGCATGTGGGGCAATAAACTTGGAATTTCAGCCCGCTACTGCTTTTAATAAATTGATTTTTTTATTAGCCTGTTCTTGTTAGGCATGTGTATTAAGTTTATAACCTTATTACGCAAAATGGATTGACTTTTTGTCCTTTTGTTTACTATTAATGTATTATACTCCTTTTTTTATGATTTCATATTTTCAGGTATGCTAATGTCTAACCTTGACAAAACACGAGATAATATAAAAACCAGTCAATTGTCTGAATCAGAGCGTAAGGCTATTTTTCAGAAATTTGTTGAACATGGCGGCAAAGTCGAGGACACAAAACCAAGACGTCATAAAACTTTTGACAGAAACAAGCAAAAAGAATTCTTACAAAAAAGTGAGGAGCGCAAAAATAAACTTGCGCAACAAAAACCAAGAATAAAAACCAAAAAAATTATTTCCGAAAACATCTCAAACAAACAGTCTGTAAGCTCACAAGGGCCTAATTTTTCACAAAATCCTGTAATAAAATTTTTAACTCTCCTTAGAATCAGATTCAATTTATTAATTCATGGCATTACCGATTTTAGTGGCCTTGAAATAAAATCATCGTTTATTAAAAAATTTAATCAAATATATAAACCATCAATAATTGATTTGCAACTGGTATATCTTGATATTTTTAAAAAAACCGGTCATTCCATCTCTGAACAGATAGTTGAAAAACTTGATCGTGAACGCCCTCTACTTTTTGAGTTAATCGAGTTTGCTGCAAACATTTACGACAGGGAAATAACATCTGACATTATTGATGAATATATCGCTTTTGGTGAAAAAGATTACAAGACTTTCGAAATGGCTCATGCTTTAACTGAATATTTCAAACGAATATATCTTATAATTAACTTTCAGGATACATTAATTAATGCATACGAGAAAGCTATTTCTCACCATAGTTCTTTAGTAAAAAAAACCGACTCTCTGAATCAACACAAACGCAAAATAAAACAGAGCATTAATATCATCTGTAACAAATTATTTCCGCAACTATATTGGCTATTCTGTTTTTTTAATTCCGGAATTGTTTCACTTTACGACATATCCATAATTGACCATATGCTGGGACTTACTGCTGACATGAAACCTGGGTCAAGACAACCGCACAGTCCAAGTAGATTGTCTGCCGAGCTTGCCGTAAAAACCAAAGAGCAAAAAGAACGCGAAATAAGTTCAGAGATGGAGCAGGCTCGCGAAGAAATTAAAAAGAAGAGTGCTCCTGTTGTTCCTGACGAAGTCAAACGCGGACTAAAATTGATGACCCAGATTAAAAGGAATGAACTTGCAAAAAAATTTATCAAAAGTAATTACATAATTTCTGAATACAAGTCAGATCCAATCGTCAAATCTTTCTTATTATTCCGCGAATTCGATGAGGAGTATTCAATCTTATTTACTACAAACAAGATTAAAATTTCCACTCCATCTGACCGACGTAACAGCTCAGACTACAGATTAAAACTGTCAGAACTGTACAACAAAATTCGCCATATTGATAATCAATACAGGGAATATTTTTCAACTTCAGAGCTTTACCATGAAACAGAGGAAGATAAACCTATTTCACAAAACCAGTATTATCATTACAGCAAAAGATTAACCGAACTAGAAAACGATCTTAAAAAAAGATCAAGAGACATACGTAATGATCTTAAGAACTACTTCGAGGCAATTATTGATCTTTTTGAAGAACTGCATAAAGATATGGAGGGCCAACAAAAAATTGTAATTAATCCGCAACAGGAAATTGAACTAGACTATGAACTTGAGGGAAATAAAAAACTTAAAGGTAAGAAAATCTATCAGGCACTTCTTGAAGTCATAGACTTCTCTTACGCTTTTGTTTACAGACTCTCTTCTGGAAACGATCTTTCAGAGTCAAGAATTACAAAAGAGGCTGTTCCGATACAGGAATCTTCGACCACGGGTGAAACGCAACCTCCGGCAGAAGCAACAGAACCAGTTATTCCCACCATTACAGCTAATCCAAACGATACAGAAATTTCCGACCAATCGGATTCAATAATCAGCGAATTAGAAAATTTTCTTTAAAAACAACTAAGTCATCTAATTCGTTTTATCATCAAAACAGCTTCTATTAAATTTGTTGTATTAGTTCTTTCCTTTTTTTTGCCGCTTCTATACGATTGATTCTTATTGTTTCTCGTTCAAGATCCATTGTTTCGTTATCAAGATATGGTGTTGATCTTTTATCCGCCTCCAAAAGTCTTATATAATCATCAGAAAAACAGTCTTTAAATATACTTTTCGAAGCGATAGTTCCCTCTTTTTCAAAACAGTTCCCTGTCCATGATCCAACAAAAAAACCGGCTTTAATCAAACCATAACGAATTTGTGGTGCAAATGAATAGGTTGTTAAATAAGCATCATCTTTCATGCATGCATGCAAATGTTTAAAAAAATTAATTGTCCAAAGTTCGCTGTTTTTACCCGGAGAATGAGGATCATGAAAAACCGCGTCTACACTGTTTTTTAGACTAATTTTTTTTATATTTTGTCGTGCGTCACCAAAACAAATTTCAATTTTTATTTTATCATTACTAAATGAACCTTTATTAAAAGCATCTTTAACCATTGCATAAAGATCATCCCGCTTATCGTTAAACTTAACCATGTCAAGATAATCTGCTATACCTTTCTCCTTTTCAAAACTTATTATTCGCAAATAACTAAAGGGGCTATTATAAAAACTATCCAATAGAGCCAAAATATTATATCCAAGACCAAATCCTATATCTAGTATGCATAAGTCTCCACTCTTATTACAAATACCAGAGGGAATAATATGTTTGTTTAATGCTTCGGTGTAGGCTCCATGTATGGTATGTGTATTTTCACCATATTCAGGAAGATAAAGTGTCAGGCTATTGTCTTCTGTTTTATTTAATATTATTTTTTCTTTCATAATCGATCAGCGATTCTTCAAAACCCTTTGTTTTAAATTTAAAATATCCATCACAATAATAGTCATTTATAGTAAATGACAATAGCTCAGACTTCATCTCAAATGTTCTCAAATTTGAAATGATTCTTTCTTTATAAATATGATCAGCTATTCTATCTTCTATAACGATAATCATTAAACCTAAAGCTCGATTTCTTGCTTTTTTTTCCAGTTCCTGAATCAGACGATTATCGCTCATTTCGTCAACTCGGCGACCTTCTATCCTAACATAAACATTTAAGCTGTTGTCATGATAGCTCTCTTCTTTTGTGCTTAATCCGGAGCAAGACAAGACAAGAATCGATATAAAAACAACTATGATCACTCTATTTTTTGTTCTCTTTTTCATTTTATTATGATTTTCCGTAATTATTAAGCAATTATTCGATCAATAATAATTGCAATATCTTTCTCGTAGCATCCGTCAAATAAAATGGTCTTATAACGTGAAGTCTCCCCTTTGACAATTTTTATGGAAGACTTGGGAATTTTGAAGGTCTTTGAAAAAAAAGCAATACAAGCCTTGTTTGCCTTTCCATCAACAGGAGGTGCAACCAATCGCAATCTCAAATTACCATCGGCATCCTTTTCCAAAGCATTTTTTGAAGAATTTGGAGTAACTTTAAAAGTTAGCTGATAACAGTTATTTTTCTTTTTTAAATTCATTCCGATAAGCAATCAATATTATATTAACTTCTTTTTTAGATACCTCGATACCGGCCTCTTCAACTTTATCCATAAAATCTTCAATGTCAAGAGAGGGATTACGTAAACGCAACTTAATTACTGCTTCAACAATTTCCGGTTTTACAGGTTTTTCACCGGCAAAAAATCTGTCATTTTGAAAAGCAATAATCGCAAATCTTATCCTCTCATCTTCTGTCTGCAAATTTCGGATATATTGATTCGTCGCTTTCTGGTAGTCCGAAAAATTCTTTATTATTCTTTTGTTCTGCTCTTCAAGCTGCATAACCTTTACTTCCAGTTCGTCAAGCTTGTTTAAAAGATATTCTGAATCCCTGCGAGCGACATAGGCACCCGGATCTTTTAACGCCTCTTCTATCTTTTTTGACAGCATTTCTTCGTCAATAAAAACACCCGTTAATTTCATAAATATTTCGCCACTTTTTAAGCGAAAATTATAGTTTAACACATCCGCGCTGTAATCGAAAACCAACCCGGCTGTCATATAAGGTAATAGATCTGATTCATTATATTTATATGCTCTTGGTACCACCAAAATTCTTAACGATGATCCTTTAACATTAAAGATTATTCTATCAACAGAGACATACTTCATTTTATAGAACAGCATTACAAGTTTTTCTATATCTTCTGCACGAGCTTTATTAACACGAGAATCCCCTTTCACAAAAAAAACTCGCCCTGCAGGGTCAGTAACTCGCGCAATATCCCGCGAAGCACTTCTACGTACAGAATAATCTTTTGACTCCCAATTATACGGAAACAGATTAGTGGTTAAAAAAATAACCGACAATAATAATATTTTTTTCATTATCTCTCCCGCACCACTTTTAACATAATTTTATCAAAAGGATTAATCCTTGCATCTGCAGACATGGTAACAACTTTTCCATAATATAGATCCGGTCCCTTTTCAATCGTAACAGTTGCTATTTCACTCTCATCACTTCTAAAAATATAGGCGGTATCACCATCTCTAATTTCATAAGTATCATCGATATACATAATTATTCGATTCTTATTTCGTGCATCCAGAACAAATCCATTTTCACCGTCTCGCTTAACTTTCGAGCTGAAAGCGTAATTATAAGCATTAATCATTGAATTTTTTCGCCTTACTCGTTCGATAAGTTTTGTTACAATTCTATCATATATTGCCACGGTTATTTTGGTAAAAGATTCCATATGAAGCAGTGATCGAGGCACTGAATTAGTGTAAGGAACTGTTTTAAGTTTTTTTAGCAAGGCCATTTCGTCCGATACACTTCTTCGTAATTGAGAAATATCGTCTTTTGTTACAGCGCGTTCTCGTTGAAGATCTTTTTCAATGCCAGATAAAACCTCTGAAGGAATTCGCACATTGATTACCCTTCGACCAATTATCGCCTGTAAGCGGCTTTCATTAAAGTGTGGATTATAACGATTAACAATCTGATCCAGTTCATCTTGATGTTTTCGGGTTGTCTCGCTTTTTTGATCCTCATACTCTTTGCGCATCTTGTTCATCTGAAGATTATATAGTTCATCCTTTTCCCCAAGAATCGCTCCAGCTGATTCTACATCAGCACCAGCTTTTTTTCTCAAGTTTTCCAATTCTTCTTCGGCTTTTCTTATTTCTTCTTCTTTATTTTTGGCAAGCAGGTCATATTTATCCCTGATTGTTCCACTTTTCGAACGAAACCGTGAATCTACAGCAACCACTTCATCTTTAGATGAAGAAGTAGTAACAATAGATGATTCCTCTGCCACACCGACCCCTGTGTCAGATGCTTCTTCACTAGAAGAAGGCTCGTCGTCAAAAATGCTAGATTCTTTTTCTGATCCCGTCGGTTCATCGTGCAATACTTCATCATCAACCGCAAGCAAAGCTTCTCTCTGAGAGCGAAACTCCCTGTTTAGCCTTGCTATTTCATCATCACGCTTTTCGTAAATTGCTTTAAGTTCATATTTCAGTTCATTAATTCTTGTTTCAAGTTCTTTAATTCTGTTTACAACATCAAGAGCCTTGATATCTTTAAAATCACTTATATCAACTACAAGATTATCACCCTGCCTTTGCAAAACAACTATCCAAACAAGCGACGCCACGGCAATTGCCGCAAAGAAAAGAAGTACAAGACCATAAAGCCGAAGACTTCGGTTTTTCTGTGTTTTAGCGTATTCCTCTTCAATTGAATAGGTAACAACTCCTGAATCGGGATCATGAAATTCAGCCGGTAAAAATTCTGATTTCGATTTTTCAATAAGATCCCTTTTTACTTGCTTTTCATTGCCCATATGCCTGTCCAGTTTTTAGGAGCAGCTTTGGATTCTGTCCTGTTTATAAATTCCCTTGCTAATGGTAAATTGACCTGTTTAAATTCCTTATTAGCAGATACCCACTTGCCAGCATAATAGAGCTTTAAGGCCTTACTGAAACGAGCGATATCTTTCTTCAGACTTCCTGACATATATTGTTCAGGTATGGGCCAATATATCTTTTTACCTATTGTTTTTCCTTTAACCTGAACAATATCAATTTCAACAAAAGTTATTCCTCTTTCCGATGTGTTTTGCAAAATATCGTTTTTAACATATTCTGAACAAATTACTGGAACACTATATATTCTTGTAAGACCTTCCAGACGAGACGCCGAGTTAACATTATCTCCGATAACGGTATTTGTCATACGTACATAAGAACCTATATTACCGTAAAAGACTTCCCCTCCATCCAAGCCTACACCAATTTCTATCATTAACGCGTTATATACCTGCTCTTCTTCCCTTGTAAGACCACCTTTCACCCTTATTATAGACTCTTTCTTCTTGGTCATCTCTAAGCGCAACGATTCAGCGATTGATTGTAACTCATAGGCAGCCGCAACAGCAGAAAGTGATTTGTTCTGTGTAACAACTTCATCCATAGTGCCAAACATAGCCAAAATGGCATCACCAATTATTGATCCAATAGCTCCATCATATCGGATGATTTCCCTTATCGCCTTGTCATAATGCATGTTTATCAGTTTAATTATATCAGTACCAAGAGTTTCCGTTATTGTGGTAAAACCCTTAATATCTGAAAATAGAATTGTCAGCTCTTTTTGTGTACCTTCAAGGCGAATTATCCTTTCTTTATAAGCCTTATATGCTATATCCTTATTGGTAAACCTTTTAAAAATTTGAAGAAGAGTTTCAATTGTCGATGATAACGAGTTAAACGCCATACCCAGATAGGTTATATCGTCGTTAGGCGCGTTTTCAAGATGTATAAGCTCTAACTGCTGGTTTTTAACCATTTTCATAATTGAATTTGTTAATATGCCAATAAACCTAAGAAGGTGCCCAATTATAAGAATCCCTACAATTGTTAGAACAATGGTTCCGACCAGAATAACAAGTGAAATCATTTTTATCGTTTCAACAGATTCCTTGTTAAATTCGCCATACTCTTCTGCCCTGAACAGAAAGGCATCCCATTTTGAGTTATATTTATATATACCGAAATATTCAAAATCACCGTTATTGACTGTTAAAAAACCCTGCCCCTCTTTCTCCATGGATTCTTTCATTTTTTCAAGAGCTACGGGATCAAATTCGTTCCAGACAGGTCCCTCATGGGAAGCATCAAGCAGTATTTGTCCGTTAGGTTTAACAGCCAAAAAAACCGCTTTTCGATTTTTCATCTCGTAAAGAGCTTTGCTTTTTATATTGTTTAAAGAAGCTTCGATATTGCCATTAAAAGTCGAAATTTCATAACGGGTATTACTATAAACATGCAGATCTTTAAGATCTTTGGCCAGAATTTTCTTCATCAACATTAGCTGATGATTTCTGTTATACATTAAATTTATGAAGTTTGTACTAAGGTTGGAAAGGATAATAAACATAACAAATATTACAATAATTTTAAGACGAACCGGCACAACACGCGTTCTGTTGACGCTTCTAAAAAAAAGACCTCTGACAGTTCTTTTCATTATGTTTTTATCCAATATAATGATTAAGGAATTCCGTCTAACAGATACGGAAAAGTTTATGGCAAATTATTCTAAAAAAATCCCTATTGGATTGTATTTTACAATGCTTTACAAATTATTTCAATCTTTTTTTAATTAATTTAAAAAAACTACTAAAATTATTACAAATTTTTACTTAAATCGTGCTTTTTTTATCTATTTCCATAAAAAAAGAACGGCCACATAGACCGTCCTTCTTTATTTTTTCCTTGTAAACAAAAGATATACTAAATTTCAAATTCCTTTATCTATCAATTGCTTATTTCTTCTTATTGAATCGTTATCAGGATCAAGAGTAAGAGCTTTTTCTATAGTCTCTTTAGCAAGATCTACTTTTTCAAGCCTATAATAACATATCGCCAGATTATTATATACTTCCGCAGAATTGCTGTTAAGAGCAACTGCTGTGGAAAATGCTGTCTCGGCATTTCCATATTTTTTTTGACTCATCAAAACTTTTCCCAAGGCATTATATGCAGCGTAATGTTCAGTTTCCGCAGCTATAATCCGTTGATAATAGTCTTGGGCTGCTGCGTAATTGCCACGTGAAGCCATTACCCCACCAAAGACATAAAGAGCTAGACTATTTTTTGGATCTTTATCTAAAACTGCCTTCGCGTATGCCTCAGCATGCGAATTTCTATTAGCTTCCAGATTCATAAGAGCCATATCAATCAGTGGATCCAGACTATCCGGTCGAATCTCACGTGTTTTTATAAAATGGGTCATAGCTTTATCATAATTTCCAAGGCGCCAGTGACAATGTGCAGCCAAAAATCTTAACTTATAATTTTCCGATGAAGGATCCATATCCTTCTCTATTAACAGAACGTCCGCAACGGCATAAATAGACTTCATATATTCACCGCGATTATAGAGCTCCAATGCCTCATCATAACCGGCCGATAAAGAAACCGTTAAAGAAAAGACCATTATTACTGAAAAAATCATTTTTTGCATTTTCATATCCATACCTTTCAAATATCTAAATCTGCTATAATCTTACTATTTACAAATTTTATAAAGATCCATTTAAACCATTTCAAAAATTTAGTCCTTTATTTATCTTTTAAAAAGTTCCTATACTGTCAAATATTTATCTATATTTATACATTATCTTTGAAAATATACCATATATGACTATTCCTTAAAAATAAATTCTGTTCTACGGTTTTTTTGGCGTCCCTCTTCTGTATCATTCGAAGCAACAGGTTTTGTCTCACCAAACCCAATAGAGCGCAAACGTTCGGGACTAATACCATTTTTTATCATAAATTCGCTAACCGCGTCAGCTCGACGTTCTGACAATTTCTGATTATACTTATCGTTGCCTTTACTATCAGTGTGTCCACGAATTTCCAGTTTTAATCCCGGATTTTTTACCATTATATCCAGAAGTCGATTAAGTATTGGAAGTGACGATTTTCTTAGATATGCCTTGTTGTATTCAAAAGTCACATCCTTTACCACATAAGTTTTACCACTTTCAATCTTTTCAAGCTTAACATCTCGTTTTTTTTCATCTCGATCCAGATCGAATCCTTCCGGTATATATCCGTCAGAACCCACAACAACATGAACATTATCGCCATCAGGAACTTTGATTTTTCCATCCCTGACAGGTTGCCTCTCCTTGTAAAGAGGTCTTCCTTCCGAATCCCGCTGCTCTATATCGGCATATGCAGGCACCTTGTTTCCACCCTCATCAGTAACATCAAGATCCAGATCCCGCATCTTAATTTTTTTGTCATCAGGAGGAGAAATTTCTTTATCAGCATAACCCGTTGGATCTTTTTCCGTAGCAGTTGAGTCAGAACCGCTTTCGGGCTCGTCATAAACCGAACTTCCACCGGTAACAACTCGCGGATAAGCCTCAGCGCCTATAGCGTAAAGATAATTGCCTGCAGGCAAAAACAAAATTCCGTTAGACGCAACAGGCTGAGAAACAGCTCCAGGAAAAGGGGTCTTAAACTTCCAAAGCTCAGACTTGTCACTATAGTTAATCGCACGAACCGATCCATAAGCTCTGTTGACTCCACCCTTGTCATTATATGCTATATAAAACTGGTCTCTGACCATTACATAACCTGGAGAGCTCTTATCACCAATATCAATACTGTTTTCAATTGAACCATTTTCTGGATCTGTAATAACAAGACGCTTGTTATCTATTGTAAAAATAACAGCTCTGTCCGTAAAACCTGGCAAAGAAGAAATTATTCCACCATAATCTTTTTTCCACAACTCTTTTCCGTTATCAATATCAAGACAATAGAGCGATTGTGAAACCGGGATGTATATTCTTCTTTTATATACAACAGGAGGGAATATTTTAAACGGTTGAGGCAGTCGCTTTTCCCAGATGGTTTTTCCTGTTGCACCTTCCAACAGTAAAACCTTATACTCCATTGTCTGATAATCCATGGATTGAACAATTAAATAATCATCATAGAAAGTTGGAAACCCTGAATAACTTTTAACACTGCTGTTTTTCCACTTTTCCTTCCCATCTCGAACATCACGTGACACAAACACTTTTCTGGTGCCATAATATATCTCGTTACCGGTTAAGACCGGATCACTGTAAATTCCATCCACAAACGCATTAGTAGTAGTTCCGCTAAGATCTCCTTTTTTAACATCCATAGAGGCTGATGGACTCATATTATAAGCAGTTCTGGCCCATAAAACTCTTCCATTTTTTTTATTTATACAGTACACAGCAACAGGATCAGTTAAATATATATAATCACCTTTTATTAGCGGATACTTGATTTTGCCTGCAGACCTGGACAGTTTCTTGAACTGATCCGATATTGACCTTACGTTTATTTTCCAGATCAACTTTCCACTATTTTCATTCAAACAGTAAAGATTTGCTTTTTGATCAATAAAATAGACAAAGCCGTCAGAAACTATCGGATTGTAAACCCTATCTTCGGCCTGATAAAGCCATTTAAGATTACCATTAGGAACCACGATTTCATCATTATTCCCCGTAAAGAAAATATTGCCCTTATAAACAGGCCAATCCGAAGCATTTAAAACCGAAAACCCTACCGCAAAACAGAGAATTGCAATCAAGATTACTGTTTTTTTTCGCATAGCGGCTCCTCCTGGTACTGCTTAAGGATTATCCTATCCCTGTTTACTAGTATATCAACAATTTTTCGGTAATTAATTGCAAACAGTTAACAGTTTATTATTACGTCACAAAATTACCATGCATTGCGCATAGCTTTGATTTTTATTTAGCACGATCGGAATTTTTTATGAAAGAAACTTGGCAAGCAGTGATTCAGATTAAAGCTAATATTTGGTATAATCAGTAGTGTGGGGGCTTCTCGTTTGAAATTTCTTCACCTAGAACTTCCAGGCTGTTTTCCAGAATCTTAACCCTTTTTTTAAGAGAATCTATCTCTCTATCCTTTTCTATAACCGTTTCGTTTAGTATTCTTACCGATTCATCAAGGTAGCTAAATTTAATCTCAAGCTCTTCTATTCGCTCGTCACTAATCATTTATAACCTTCTTGAAATAATTATCTGGGTACTCGCGTTTCAGCGTAGACTCTATGACCAAACGCGCTTTATCAGAAAATTCATCGACACTCTGTTTTGTATAACTCGTTGACGCTATGGGTGAATGTATAAACATCTTAACTTTTCCCGAATAAAAGAGCCTGCTTGTTTTTGGCATAATTTTTTCCATACCAACAAGAGTAATCGGAACAACTGGTATTCCTATATCTATTGCAAAATGAAAAGCCCCCTTTTTAAAAGAGCCCAAAAGCACATCATCCCGCCTAGTGCCTTCAGGAAAAAAAGCAAGACATACTCCATCCCTGATTTTTTGTTTTGCAATGTTTATACTTTCTACTGCCTTGTTGGGGTTTTTACGATCAATTGGAATATTTCCCAATTTACGGCAAGCCGTACCAAAGACCGGAACATCGGTAAGCTCTTTTTTCATTACCCAGCGGATATCCCTTTTTAATCCGGCATAAACCGCTCCAATATCCAAAGCACTGTTATGGTTAATAACAAAAACATACGATTGACCTTTTTCAAGATTTTTTTTACCAAATATCTTAAGACGAATTGGTATAAAAAATATAAGCAAACGGGAATGAACTATAGGAAGAACATAGGCGGCCTTTTCGCTGAAAACAGAAACAATAATAACACAAATACTTATAAGAGCTGTCATTAACAGCAAAAATGGGTAAATAATTATTCGATAAAGAGAGTAAAGAAATTTCATTTAAGCTTCCAACAAGAATTCATATTTATATACCATATAACAGTAACACGTTATTAAGGGCAATAAAAAAAACCACATTCCTTATCTATCATTAAATCACAACTTTTGAAATTACTTGAATTATTACTGCGATTTCAAGCTATAAAGTTTTCATGATTAGCTCTTGACTTTATTTATACATAATCAGAATTGTGAATATACAGTATCTTCGATAATCCGGATTTTCTGGAAGATACAATTGATATATAATATTATCGCTTTGAAAACAGCGATATTTCAGGGTTAATTTGATATGAATGAAAACTACGACTTTAAATCAATCGAAACAAAATGGATAAAAAAATGGGACGAATCCAAAGAGTTTCGTGTAAAAGAAGATCCATCTTTCCCAGCTGATAAAAGATTATATGTACTTGATATGTTTCCCTATCCATCGGGATCCGGTCTTCATGTGGGTCACCCTGAAGGCTATACGGCAACCGACATTTTTACCCGTTTTAAAAAAATGAACGGATACAACGTTCTTCACCCCATGGGATACGACTCTTTTGGTCTTCCCGCCGAGAATTACGCAATAAAAACCGGTACTCACCCGGCGGTAACAACCAGAACAAATATTGACCGTTTTCGTGAACAGATCAAGACATTCGGTTTTGCCTATGACTGGGATCGCGAGATAAGCACATGTGAACCCGATTATTATAAGTGGACTCAGTGGATATTTTTACAGCTGTATAAGAAAGGTCTGGCTTATGAAAGTGAAATGCCGATAAACTGGTGTCCTGATTGCCTTACCGGTCTTGCAAATGAAGAAGTTAAAGAGGGCTGCTGTGACAGATGCGGATCCCAGATAGAGAGGCGGCGCATACGCCAGTGGGTATTAAAAATAACTGAATATGCCGAACGTCTGCTTGCCGATCTTGACGGTCTTGACTGGAGCGAATCAATAAAAGCAATGCAGCAGAACTGGATTGGCAGAAGCGAAGGGGCCGAAGTCGATTTTGTAATCGAAAAAACCGGCGAAAAACTCCGCGTTTACACAACCCGCCCTGACACACTTTTTGGCGCGACATATATGGTTCTTGCTCCAGAACACTCAGCTGTACAACAGATCACCTCTGCTGAACAGAAAGAGCAGGTCGATAACTATATAATTGAAGCTGCTAAAAAATCAGACCTTCAACGCACCGAGTTAAACAAGGATAAGACCGGAGTCTTTACCGGTGCCTATGCAATTAACCCTGTTAACGGCTCTAAAATTCCGATCTGGATTTCTGATTATGTTCTGATAAGCTACGGTACCGGTGCAATTATGGCCGTTCCCGCGCACGACACACGTGACTTTGAATTTGCCAAAAAATACGATATTCCCATAATCCAAGTTGTAAGCTTAGACGGTTCATTAAACGATCTGGATGAAGCAATGACCCAGGAAGGCATAGCTGTCAATTCCGGACAATTTGATGGGCTAAAAACATTAGAATTCAAAAGCAAAATAATTGAATGGCTTGAAAAAGAGTGTAAAGGTCAAAAAGCAATTAATTACAAGTTACGAGACTGGATATTTTCTCGTCAAAGATATTGGGGCGAGCCAATTCCTCTTGTACACTGTGACAAATGCGGTATTGTGCCGGTTAAAGAAGAGGATCTTCCTTTAACACTACCTGAGGTTGATTCTTATACTCCAACCGGAACAGGAGAGTCTCCTCTTGCAGCAATTAAGGAGTGGGTCAATACAAAATGCCCTGTTTGTGACGGTGACGCAAAACGGGAAACAAACACAATGCCCCAGTGGGCTGGAAGCTGCTGGTACTACCTCCGTTATATGGATCCTGCAAACAGCAAAGCTCTTGTTGATCCCGACATTCTTGACTACTGGGGAAGTGTAGATCTTTACGTAGGCGGTGCTGAGCACGCCGTTCTTCACCTGCTGTACAGCCGTTTCTGGCACAAAGTGCTTTTAGACTGTGGAGTTGTCTCTTTTAAAGAGCCTTTTCAAAAATTACGAAACCAGGGTATGATTCTTGGTGAGAACAATGAAAAAATGTCCAAATCACGCGGAAACGTTATAAACCCAGATGATGTTATTGCCGAGTTTGGTGCCGACTCGCTTCGAATGTATGAGATGTTTATGGGTCCTCTTGCTGCCGATAAGCCCTGGAACACGAGCAGCATCTTTGGAGTTAAGCGTTTTCTGGACAAGGTATGGCGGCTGCAGGACAAAATATCTTCTGACTCGCAACTTTCACCTGAAGCACTTAAAATGGTTCATAAAACAATTAAAAGTGTTACTTATAAAATCGATAATCTTGATTTTAATACAGCCATAAGCCAGTTAATGATATTACTAAACACATTACAAAAAGAACCAGCGGTTACACGAGAGACATACCAGACTTTGTTAACCTTACTACACCCTTTTGCTCCATTTATCACGGAAGAACTCTGGGAACAGTACGGAAACGGAAAATCAATGCTTAAAACCAACTGGCCATCTTTCGATCCAGATCTCGCCGTTGACGACGTTATTACTGTTGTATTTCAGGTAAACGGGAAAGTCCGCTCACGCGAAGAACTATCGGCAGACTCAAGCAAGGAAGAGATGCTTGAAATTGCAAAAAATAATGATAAAATTAAACAATATCTTGACGGAAAAACAATTATAAAGGAAATTGTAGTTCTTGGAAAGCTTGTAAACTTGGTTGTTAAGTAAACACCGCTATCATTAGTACTTGTTTATATTATCACATTAACAATTCTAAAATATATGTATAAATTTCTTCGGCGTTACAGATAGATCCTCTATCTGTAACGTTTTTTTAATCTTTATTCACAACTTCTCTTATTATTTTTTTCAGTTTTCCGACAATATTAATAACTTTTTATGAATATTATTTGACAAGTATTATGTCACATTCCATAATTAGTAAAAAACAGATGCAGGGGTTACTTCAATGAAAACTAAAATGGTTCCTACAGAAATATATTCACGCGTAGTTGGTTATTACCGCCCAGTAAACCAGTGGAATAAAGGCAAACAGTCCGAATTTGCTGATAGAAAAGAATACGATGTTAACACCCTAACCCTTGCCTCTGAACAAACTGAAAAAGAAGCAATAGCTGTTTAATAATTCAATAGCGGAACGTCTTTAAAAAATGTTCCGCTTATTCACACAACTCTCTATTAATTCTTTTATACAAATTTGTAATATACTTTGATGCTCTAAAAGCAGATTTTTTTATGCTTTTTCCTTTAATTATATTGCATGCGGTAGCCGTAGCCATCGCGCAGCCAGTTCCATGTGTATATTGCAAATTCCAACGCGCTTTCTTTAGCGTATAAATTTCTTCGCCTACGAGATATTCTTTTATATACTTGCTGGCAGTTTCTTCATGACCCCCTTTTATATAAAACAACGGCTTCCCTTTATATTTGTCCCCTATTATTTTAACTGTTTCAATCACTGTTAAAACTTCCATCTGTGTTAATATTTTTAACTCTTCAAGGTTTGGAGTAACCAGACAAGACAGAGGCAAAAGTTCATTTGCCAAAAACAATTGCATCTCTGCACTGTAAAAGGGTCTACCTTCAGTAGGTGAAAATACTGGGTCTATCACTACTGGTAATTCCGGATTTTTTTTAATATAATGCCAAACCATCTTCATCTGATCAATAGACAAAAGTGCACCAATTTTAAGACCACCGCATTTAAAGGATAAACCACATTCTAGCTGTTTTTCAAAAATTTTATTACTTACAGGCTCTACCCCTATTACTCCATCAAAAGTCTGGGCGGTAACTCCACTAACTGTTGTTACCGGCCAGACATTATGATCCATAGCTACTCTCACATCCTGTTGGGTACCAGCCCCGCAGGAAGAATCAGTCGCCGAAATTATATGAAGAAATTTACTGTTTAAGCGCACAGAGAGAACCGCACATTGTACAATAATCTTTTTCGCTGGACTCTGACTCTTCTCGACGTTTTCGAGGAAGTTCAGGATCAATCGAGCAGGCATACATTTTTTCCCAATCAAGTTTCTTACGGTACTCTGTCATTAGCCTGTTTCGATCATATGCACCCGGAACTCCTTTTGCTACATCACCCGCCTGTGCCGCAATAACCGAGGCTACTACTCCCTCACGAACATCATCTTCATCTGGCAAGGTAAGATGTTCGGCCGGTGTAACGTAACAAAGAAAATCAGCCCCGTGCCAAGCCGCAACCGCCCCACCAATTGCCGCCGTAATATGATCGTAACCCGGTGCGCAATCGATTACAAGCGGTCCAAGAACATAAAATGGTGCCTCTTTGCATACTTTCTTCTGGATCTCCATATTAAATGGTATATCCTGTATTGGAACATGCCCCGGTCCTTCGACCATTACCTGAACATCACGCTCTCGGCACCTATCAACAAGACGGCCCAAAGCCGCAAGCTCCGTAAGTTGAAGCGGATCAGTCGCATCTGGCATGCCACCAGGACGCAAGCCGTCGCCCAGACTGATCGTTACATCATATTTATAGGCTATATCCAATAGTCTATCAAATTGAGTATAAAGAGGATTATCCTTTCCGGTCTCTCTCATCCAGCGCCTAGTCAGTGCTCCACCACGGCTTACTATACCAGCTGCCCGTTTATCAGGATCATGACTGGAAAAAGTTTCACAATTAACACCGCAGTGAACTGTCATAAAATCTACACCCTCTTTTGCCTGTTGCTCTATTGCACCGAAAAGACGATCACCATCAATATCCTTGATAGAACCCCCATCTCTTACGGTCTCGGCGAACACTGCATATAGTGGAACTGTCCCCACCATTATTGGAGAATTTTCAAGAACCTTGCGTCGCATGCCATTAAGGTCTCCACCAATTGAGAGATCCATAACGCTATGTGCTCCATATTTTATCGCTGTCTCAAGCTTCTTCATCTCGTTAGCAACATTATTGCAATCAGGTGATGTACCAATGTTGGCATTCACCTTAGTTTTTAATCCCTTGCCAACACCTTCCGCGCTAAAAGTACGATTACAGTTTTTTGGTATAACGATCTTTCCGGCAATAATTCCTTCACTAATAAATTCAATCGATCGCTGTTCCTTTCTTGCGACCTCTTCTATATCAGGAGAAATATCCCCTTTTTTTATTCTGCTTATCTGTGTCATTTTTTACCTCGCAAGAAGAGACGAATAAAAAGAAATCTCTTCTTCAATATTTGCAGACTTAACAAGCCCTTTAATCATGGCAATATTTTTGGCTCCTGTTTCTAAAACTTCACTAATATTATCCCGATTTATTCCTCCGATTGCCACAACCGGACAATCAGATAAATCAAGCACCTGTTTTAGCTGATCACACCCTACTGGAGCATCAGGATTTTTTTTTGCAAAAGTAGGGTATACTGGGCCAAATCCAATATAATCCGGTTTCAACTTTACTGCTTCTTTTGCCTGTTCCAGCGAATGCGTAGATAGCCCACAAACAAGATTACGATTTCCAGCAACTTCCCGCGCGTTAACAAAAGGAATATCATCCTGGCCAAGATGATAACCATCGGCACCGGATGCAATAGCCAGATCAACTCGATCATTGATTACTACTTTTGTAGAACTACCTTTGGTAATAGAGAGCATTAGCTCTAAAGTTTTGAGAAGCTCCTTGTCACAAAGCTCTTTTTCTCGTAGTTGAAGCATTCCAACATTATACTTTACACAAATTTCTGTTATTTTCGAAACGGGATAATCAGGATCAGTAATGATTACATAAAGACCAAAATCTTCCATATTAAAGTTTTTCCATAATTAAATTGGCTACTTTTCGTCCCGACATAAGCATGCCGCCAAAGATAGGCCCCATTCTGAAACTTCCGCTTACTCCGTTAGCCGACATACCTGATACGTACATTCCCGGATAGACTTCCTTTGTATTTTCAATAGTTGTTCTTTCGCCTTCAACAACAGAAAGTGAACACTCACCCATTACTCCACCTGTCGGTGTATTAAGCTTTATGTCATTTTTACGTGCTAATGTAGAAACGATTTCGCAAGGATGGCCTGTACCATCTAGAACAGCTTTGGCTCTGACTACAAGAGGATCAACATGCATTCCAATGTTTACTACAGGAGTCCAATTAATAACAACACCGTTAACTTTTCTGGTCTCACTGTGAACAACAACGTCTTCAACCTTGACACCGTTAAAAATTACCACGCCGTTTTTAACGGCTCTGTTTATTAAAGCCGAAGTTGCTTCTACTGAATCCAGCATAACATTGTTATCATCATATTCAGTATATCTGATATCAAACTCCTCTATAATATCTATAGCCTCTTTTTGCACCATAATCTGATTAAAGAGCATTGCTCCACCCCACATGCCGCCACCCGGCGCCAATTTTGATTCATACAAAGCGACCTTTTTCCCGGCTTTTGCCAAATAGTAGGCGGCGGTAAGACCAGATGGTCCTCCTCCAACAATCGCAACATCAATATCCAGATTGTCTTCAAGCTTTGCAAAAAATGAGCGGATAATACCGCGTGAAACTGTTACTTCCATATTGTATCCTCCCGGAAAATTATTGGAGGATAATGCTGTGATAAAGAAAGAGGTAAAAAAGAGGGTTTCTTTCCCTACGCTGGCATTATCCAGATCAGGTTATACGGGTTTAATCTCAGCCCCAAAGGAGCACCCCGGGTAAAAGCAGTAGCTTTCACCTGATACAATGATTATTAATTCCTGTTTTCAGTCAAGCAATATCATAATTCAATTTACTACCGGTTTTATTACATATTACTTGAAAGCATTAGTAAACTACTATAGCTTCAATTTTATTTGCATTTAATTTTGATTTTGATTTTAAATTCATATTATGTTTAGCATACGGTTGTTTCTGTATTCTGCTTAAAATCAATATTATATTTTCCCCGCAAAATTTTTTTAGGTTTGATAAAAGAATCAGCGCCAAACTGTCGCATAATCATAGTTATGACGAATAGTATCAATTATTTAAAACTGTCAAAAGTACTACTCTAAATATGCTATTTCACAATTATAGATTCCCGAACCCTGGTTAAAAATGCTTGATGAACAGTCCTTTTAACAGTACTATACATAATACCATTAAAAGGATTATAAATATGACACAAATAACCGCAAACAAATTAAAAACCAGAGGGGTCTCAATACTAAACGAAGAAACCTCTGATGGAAATGAAGTAATTATAACTGTAAGGGGAGAGAATAAATTCGTTGTTATTCCTATCGAAAAATATAATTATTTAAGAGAATGTGAATTAGAAGCAGCTTTGCTTGAAACTAAAAAGAACATTAAAGACGGTAAATATTTTATCTATCAGTCCGCAAACGTCACACCCCGTGCAGCAATATAAACACCGACAGATCAAAATACAGTTATTTTCTTTAATATTTTCATTGACCAGCTGTTAATATTATAAATTATTTTGATCATTGTTTTATTTTTATAGCTATCCACACACAAGATTGCTTTTTTTTGACTTGATGATATTTTAATCAAATTTTCAGAATCACACATTTAACAAACTAACACATTACTTATTTAACAAGTACAAATTTATGGTTAGTAAAACAATGGGTTGTATTATCAGTATTTCTAATGACGGCTGGCCATGTTTTATATACAACTTTTAAATAATAACTAATTTTGCAATGAAGAAGTACTGTTTTATAATCCAATGTTACAAATATGATTATATTACAAGGTAATTAATTACTTGACTAACAAACTAATTAACATAACCATATTACTATGGTTGGATTTTATGAAACTTGAAAACGATTTTACAGATATGATTTCTTACCTGATTGAGTTCGACTGCCGCTTTATTGTAGTCGGTGGCTTCGCATTAGCGTTTAACGGATTTATTCGCAATACTGGCGATATTGATTTTTTCGTAGAACCAACTATAAAAAACTCTGAAAAAGTCTTTAATGCATTAAAATCTTTCGGTGCTCCAATTCAGGATATAAATCCACATGACTTTACCCAAAAAGGAACCATATATCAGATCGGACTTCCACCAATACGAATCGATATCATTAATTCAATAGACGGTGTTTCTTTCGAAGAAGCATATGCAACAAAGAAAATAAAAAAAATTGACGGATTAAAAGTACCTTATCTATCCATTGAACTTCTTAAAAAAAATAAAACTGCTAGCGGCCGCTCAAAAGATTTATTTGATATAGAGGAACTTAACAAGCTATGAATAGTGCAAATGCAAAAGAGAAGCGTAAACAGGAACGATTAAAAAAATGGTCGTCTTGTCTAATACGTAACAACGAAGTTATTGCCGGCAAAGAGATTACGAATAATAACGAACCTGATATTGACCGCTGTCTCTCACAACTTCACGAACTACGCAGAATGGCTTGGCCTGAACTTGATGAAGATTACCGTATGGAAAAGAGCATTGCAAAAATAATCCGGCCTTCTTAACAGAATATTAATTATTCTGTAAACTCGGAAACTAATTACGCTTCCATCTGCAGATTATTTATATGTTTATCTTTCTTATAAAACTATACAAATATCTCTCATTTTAGAAAAGCTTCTATCGCAATGCACCAGAATATGAAACTGAATAATCCGATTATAAAAGTAAAGAAAAATTAACAATCAAATATCATAACTGATATTATTTTTCAGACGAGCCTTCACTGTTCTATCCACAAGATCCTGTATCGTTACACTCTCAAGAAAGTCTATCATACACTCTGATAATTCCTTCCAGAGATCTCTTGTAACACATATATTTTGCCTGTTGCAATCAACGGTGTCATCAACACAGTCAACAAGGCTCAGACCTCCTTCAAGCTTTTCGACAACTTCACGCAGTGTCAGTAACCGAGCTTCTTTTACAAGTCGGTATCCACCTGTTTTGCCACGTTCAGAGGATATGATACCGGCACCTTTAAGTTGAATTACCAGCTGGCCAAGATATTTTTCTGAGATATCCTGGCTTTGCGCTATGGAGTTTAACTGTACCGAACCCTTGTCCTGATTAAGTCCAAGTTCAATTAGAAGGCGTACTCCATAACGTGAGCGCGTGGATAATTTCATTTGCTATCCTCAAAAAGCCAAGTAGAAAGATAACGTTCACCAGTATCTGGTAACAACACAACTACTCTTTTGTCTTTATTCTCCGGCCTTTTTGAAACTTCAAGAGCTACCCATAATGCCGCCCCACTGGAAATACCAACAAGAATGCCCTCTCGTTTTGCGGCTTCACGCGCTATATCCCCTGCATCTGTCTGCTTAACCTGAATAGTTTCATCGATTACATCAACGTTAAGATTTTTTGGGATAAATCCTGCTCCGATTCCCTGAAGTTTATGTGGGCCTGGTTTTCCTCCAGAAATTACTGGCGATTCAATTGGCTCTACTGCGATTATTTTTACTGCACTGTTTTTTTGTTTTAGAAATTCACCAACACCAGTAATTGTTCCTCCCGTACCGACACCAGCTACAAAGATATCGACTTTACCGTCGGTATCACTCCAAATCTCTTCGGCTGTTGTTTCACGATGAACCTGCGGATTAGCAGGATTATCAAACTGCTGAGGTATATAAGAATTTTTATTCTCACGAGCAAGTTCTTCTGCTTTCTCGATTGCACCTTTCATACCTTTCGCGCCTTCGGTTAAAACTAGCTCGGCACCGAATATCTTTAATATATGTCTACGTTCGGCACTCATGGTGTCCGGCATAGTCAGAATCAGGCGATAACCCTTAACAGCACAGACAAAAGCAAGGCCTATTCCAGTATTACCACTTGTTGGTTCAATAATGACTGTATCACTGTTAATTTTACCCTCTTGCTCTGCTGATTCAATCATCGACTTTGCAATGCGTTCTTTAACACACGATACCGGATTAAAGGATTCAAGCTTTACAACAACTTCGGCATAACCCTTCTTGTTCATTTTATTAATTCTCACAAGTGGCGTTTTACCAATAGTTTCAGTGATATCGTTGTAAATTTTCATATTACCTCCATTTTCTGACAATAATTTTAATATCTATCAGTATATATATTCTTGTCAACCTTATTATCACTATTTCTATAGTTTTAGTAGTATTTACAATTTTTGTTTAATTTGATTATTAAAAATGCTGAGGAAGGTATACACAATAAAGGGCAAATCCGAAAACGACATTGCGCCTATTTGCGGATTAAGTATTGGCCTTTCATTTTAACAACTCAAAATAATTACGGTTTTACATTATTTCTGTCATACCATTTTTTCCATAAATCAAAAGCCGCGCGGCTGTTGCCCGACTCATCGAATAATCCAGTATCTCGCCAAACAATCCCGATTGGATCTTTATTAAGTGCGCCTTCCCAAAGAGCATCATAATCATGTATCGAAAACCAGATTACAAATAATGACTCATATATATTTGATTCATTAAGAAGGCTAGATAGAAATTTTTCCTGTTTTTCTGGTGTTCCATTAAAATCAATTATTGGTTCTGTTATTGTCTGTCAATATTGTGCCGGATAGCTGCTTTCCGAAACGGCAACAGGTTTAGTCGTTATTTCGAATAATTTTTTTAAATAATCATCCGGAAATTTTTCCGCAGTTAAGGCACTCATAAAAGGATGAACCGAAAAAGCTATAAAATCGGAGGAGGCTTCAAGCTGTTTTAATCCAATAAGTTGCTCTTCTAAATCATCTTCTGGCGACCAATCAGGAAAGTAGGGCACACAAAATACAGAAACACCTGTTGGCAAATCTGGGTACTTCTTTTTAATCTGGGTATACACATAATTATGCAACTCTATATATGGCTCCCATAAAACAGGACTATTGCGAATAAGCAGATTAACCTCGATACCGATAATCAGGTAATCCGGTTTAAATAATTCAATCATTCTTTCTGTATATTTTAAATATGCCGTTTTTACCTCATTGCTGTTTAAAGCATAGTCACTCCAAGGTGAAGGCAAAACCATACCCTCAGAAATTCCTCTGTATAGCGCCATACCATCACGTCCCATATTTAAGGGTGAAACCGACAGCAATATTTTTTTGTCTGCTTGGTATCGCTCAACGCGCGAATTAATTTCTGTCTGAAATTCATCAGCAAACGATTCCCCCGCATATGACTCAGGCCAGGGAACGCCTTCTTCCATATGATGCGAGATGATATCGCCATTTTTATTAATTGCGTCGTAGATCCACTCTACTGCTTCAACCGTGGAATCATAAGGCCAGGGAGTAAATCCCATTAAAAAAGAACGTTTATTGTTATTATCATCAACATCATTTGTACAAGCTACAAAGAAAAACAGCAATGCCAAGATTCTATAAGAATTTTTCATAAACCTGTCCTTTGCGCGTTTAACATTATTTTCGTCATATATTCATCGTAAATATTTTTCAACTGTTCAACTTCATGCTCGCTAACCTTTAGCGGCTGTGCTTTATTAAAACACATTCCCTTTTCGCTCATAAAATCTATACAAAAGATAAGGGTATACAGATCAAGAGCCGCCTGTTCCGATTGATTTAAACCACGATATTCAAGCCAGTAATCTATATATGTTAAACTATAATTTGAATTTAATAGTGACATTTTAGTTAAAGCTATGGTATAAAGTTCATCTCCAAAGCAGATATAATCAAAATCTATAATGCCAGAAAACTTCCCATCATTTATAAGTACATTTTTTGTCGTGGCGTCATCAAAAAACGCAAGAGGAGGAATTGTTTCAAAATATGAAAAAAAATCAGGCAACAGTTTTTCAACTTTATCAGCATATGACTCTGAGAAATCACCGTTTTCTTTTATTCTGCTTCTTGATCTATTTATATGCTCTTTAATTACATCCAGCCAGCAATCCTTCTTGTTCGGATCCGTCATATTAGACAAATAACCATATCCATCTGCTTGCCCTAACTTCTTTACCTCTCTCTGTATATTAACCAGATTTTGTGCTATCTCTTTTTTCTCAGATTCATTTAACCGCTGATAAACATTACCAAGATCATCTCCTTCGATATAAGTATAAATTACAAATGGAGTCTGACAATTCAGATCCATGGTTACAATATCCGGTATCTGGATATTTAATGTTTTAAGTCTACCAATCCAATATACTGAATTTTTCAATGATTGCAAATTATCCTGTTTGCATATTTTCACAACATACTTATCGTTTTCTGTTTGCAGATAAAACGAATAATTTCTCAGGCCGGTTGTAAATCTGTAACACTCTAACGGATCAGTATTCAGATATTTTTTACAAATTTCTTTTGCAATTTGTATGTTCACAGACGACCTCATGCATTAAGAATTATGAATTATGAATTATGGATATAATTAACGAAACCCCAAAAAAGCCCCTGGTTTTTCCGAAACGCATATGAATTTATTGTTATTTTTTTCCCGTTGTATTTAAATTCAAAAAAATATCGTGATGATATTGATCCCAATTTCTTTTCGAAACACATTGAGTAAATATATTTTTGACTTCGATATCTTTTTCGAACTTCTATATATTCTTTATCAATCAAATATACTGTAAAACAGGTCTTGTGCTCTACAGGCCCGTTTTCAATCGCATCGATACCCTTTTGTTTTATTATTTCAAAATTATTTTCAATTATAGTCTTTGCAAGAAATCTTGTTTTTTTCCCAATTAATGGTATCTCAATCTTCCGATTATTATAAAAATATAATTTTAAAGCTGATGAAGACTCTGCTTCATAAACAAACCACCCTGTAAGTTCACTCAGTAAATATTCCTTTATATCAACAAACGGCTTTTTTACTGTAACTTTATTACCCAGCAAATAGGAATATTCACCAGAAAGCAACCAAAAACAAATTAAGAAAATTATGGTCATTGCAATATAAAAACATAAAGCAAATTTCTGCTCTTCTACTAAACCCCAAAAACCACTCAATATCAAGTATATTGGCCAAATCCATATCAGAGATAAGAATAGACATAGGCCTCTAATTACAATTGATGGTTTTGCAACCAGAGTTTTATCTTCCATTTCGAACCTTTACCTTTTTTTTTTATTATCGATTGGGTGCTTCAATTAATTACTGGTATCAAAACTGTACATTTTGAATTTTACAAGTCATTAACTTTTAAATATTAGCAAACTTTATT